>CAYHZE010000031.1:0-10806 GCA_964361015.1 uncultured Candidatus Saccharibacteria bacterium
AAAAGCACAAAATTAATTTGCCGATTATGGTAACAGTTTCCTATGGCCTATAGCGTGGTGATCATGTTTGTAATGTCCTAGATTGAATGGTAGCATGTTACGGCCTTCTTGTAAAATGCTGGAAATTTTATTACCATATATTACATGTCTCGTTATTTTCCCTCGCAAATAGAAAAAAAATGGCAGATAAAATGGCTTAAAGAAAAAACGTATGAGTCGGATTTATTGCGCGCAAAAAAACCGTTTTATAATCTTATGATGTTTCCGTACCCTTCGGCCGAAGGTCTGCATATCGGCGGGGTGCGTACGTTCACAGGCGTTGATATATACGGACGTTTTAAGCGTATGCAGGGATATGATGTATTTGAACCAATCGGCCTTGATGGGTTTGGTATTCATTCGGAAAATTATGCGTTGAAAATCGGCAAACATCCCGCGCTTGTTGCCAAGCAGACGGAAAAAAATTTTTATCGCCAACTTAACGCAATGGGAAACGGTTTTGCATGGGATGAGCGGCTGGAAACATACGATCCTGATTATTATCGCTGGACGCAGTGGATTTTTACACAGATGTTCAAGCGTGGATTAGCATATCGCAAAAAAGCGTCGGTGAATTGGTGCCTTTCATGTAAAACAGTGCTTGCCGATGAGCAAGTGATTGCGGGCGCGTGCGAGCGTTGCGGCGCGATAGTAATTAAAAAAGAACTAGAGCAGTGGTTTTTCAAAATTACGAATTACGCGGATCGTCTGCTTAAAAATTTGGAAAAAATTGATTGGTCGGAAGATGTGAAGATTGCGCAAAAAAATTGGATTGGAAAATCCGAGGGCGCGGAAATAGAATTTAGAATCAAGAATCAAGAATTAAAAATTAAAGTTTTCACCACACGGCCGGATACTCTTTTTGGTGCGACATATCTTGTGCTCGCGCCGGAACATAAATTTTTTAAGAATCAAGAATCAAGAATCAAGAATTATGCAGAGGTTATCGCCTATCAGGAGAAGACATCATTCATTGCCGAAGCCGATCGCATTGCTGAAGGCAAAGAAAAAACAGGCATAGAGCTGAAAGGGATCAAAGCGATCAATCCGGCAAACAGTGAAGAAATGCCCGTTTGGGTTTCTAATTATGTGCTCGCAGGCGTAGGAACTGGCGCGATTATGGCGGTACCCGCGCATGATGAGCGCGACTGGGAGTTCGCAAAGAAATTCAATCTTCCTGTCAAAATGGTCATCTGTCCACATTATCCGACAAAAATATGCCCTGTGCTTGATACGGCATATGCGGGAGAAGGACATTTGGTTGATTCGGGCACGTTTGATGGCATGCCGTCAGGAGTTGCAAGGTGGGCGATCACGAAATCTGTTTATGGAAAACGAAAAATAAATTTCCGTTTGCGTGATTGGCTTATTTCACGCCAAAGATATTGGAGTCCTCCGATCCCGATGATTTTTTGCGAGAACTGCCGCGAGGCAGGGAGAGGTGAAAGAAAAGATATGCCGGGTTGGCATGCGATAGCTGACAATCATTTGCCGATCAAACTTCCCTTTATTAAAAATTTTCAACCTACTGGAACAGACAAATCGCCGCTCGCATCGGTAGAGAAGTTTTATAAAGTCCGTTGTCCGGAATGCAGACAATGGGCGCGGCGCGAAACCGATGTATCTGACACGTTTTTGGATTCCGCATGGTATTATCTGCGCTATCCTTCGGTGCGCGATTCAAAACATGCGTGGGATCCCGCGATAACTAAAAAATGGTTTCCCGTTGATATGTATATCGGCGGCAAAGAGCATAGCGTATTGCATCTTTTGTATGTGCGGTTTGTGGCGCTCGCGCTTCATGATTGGAAGATGATTCCTTTTAGCGAGCCATTCAAAAAATTTCGCAGTCATGGACTTGTCACCCAAGATGGCGCAAAAATGTCAAAATCGCGCGGCAATGTAGTAAATCCCGATGATTATATTGCCGCCTACGGCGCAGATGCCATGCGCATGTATTTGGCGTTCATGGCGCCGCTCAATCAAGGGGGCGACTTTCGCGATGCAGGGATTGCGGGCATTACGCGGTTTTTGAATCGGGTGTGGAAGATGGTAAGCGAAAAACTAAAAATAAAAAACGAAAAACAACAATTCAAAATTCAAAATAATACACTGGAAAAAATAATTCATAAAACTATCAAAAAAGTCGGGGAAGACATTGAAAATCTCCAATATAACACAGCCATTTCTGCGCTTATGGTTTTATTAAATGAATTTGAGGCGCATCCCGATACGGTGAGTCGTGAGGATGTGGGAATATTTTTAAAACTCCTTGCCCCGTTTGCGCCCCATATTACCGAGGAATTGTGGCAAACATACGGATTTTCACAATCAAAAAAATTTGCATCAATTCACCGCGGGCCATGGTCCGCGTATCAAAAAAAGTTTTTGCGCGAGAAAAGTCAAGAATTTGTGGTTCAGATAAACGGAAAAGTGCGCGATACATTTATGGCTGATATTGATATTACGGAAAAAGAAGGAATTGAGTTGACACGCAAGCGAGAAAAAGTTATCATGTTTCTCGCAGGGCGGGAGCCGAAAAAAGTTATTTTCGTTCCCGGAAAATTGATTAACATTGTTATTTGACAAAGGAGACTATGAGATGCCAGGAGGCTCTAGCTTGGGCGTAGGACATGTTGAAGGGCAATTCGAAAAAGCGACACTGAAGTTGCATTGCGTGTATTGCGGGGATACCATGTTTGTCATGGATCCGGGTCTCCATATTTGTATTGCGTGTAATGTGCGACAAGAGATTATGATTCGGTTTGGTGAAAACATATTTCAAGAGTTTGAGGACGAAATACTGCCCGAAGAGCTTCATATCATCATACATTTCCCCGATATTGGCACAAAACTCCTCAATGAGGTTGCCGAAAGATTTATAAAATAAATCCTTGCCTTTCCCGCAGTTTTTTATTTTCGTAGTTCGATAGCTGGTAAATAAAACAGCGCAGTTCCTTATGCGAGGAATCTGCGCTTTTTGTTATGTTATATACGTAAGCCAGTATTGGCGTTCAGGGAGTTCACCATGCACTGCCTTACGATATTGTTCTTGCAGTAGCCTTGTGATAGGGCCGGGCGTGCCATCACCGATAGTGGTGTCGTTGATTTGACCGACCGGCATAATTTCGTATGCCGTTCCACACAAAAAAACTTCTTCACTCTCAAGCAGTTCTGCGGGGGAGATGTTGCAAGGTATAATACGAAGTCCGCCATATCCGGGAAGCTGAATAATAGTCGTTCGGGTAATACCCGGCAAAATAGTCCCCCGTAGAGGAGTTACTAACCATCCCTTGTGCAGGCAAAAAATATTTGCGGCAGAAGCTTCGGCAATATTGCCGTTGTGATCTAAGAGAATCGCATCATCAAAACCATTTTTGCCCGCATGTTGAAGCGCTAAATGCGTATTGATATAATGCCCGGAGATTTTTGCATTCACATCCGTGGTTTTTGGATGAATGCGTAAAAAAGGCGAAATATGGACGCGCAATGTATTGGGATTTGATTTTTTCCAATCAAAGAGGGCAATCTGGATACTTGTTGTGCCGCCGGCATTATGCAGTCCGACCATCTGATCGCTAAACCATGCAATGGGTCTGATATAGCCCTCGTCCATCTTATTAAGCACAATCAGTTCTTTGATGGCTTGGGTCAACTGCTCGTGATCGTAGGCAATCGGCATACCAAGGACATTCATTGAATAAAAGAACCGATCCAAATGATCTTTGAGGCGAAAAATTGCGGGGCCGCGTTTAGTCCGATAAAAACGGATGCCCTCGAATGCGGCAATGCCGTAGTGCAGACTGGGATTCATGGCATGGGTGGTTCCGTATCTCCATTTTTTAATAATCCCGTTGTGCCACATAGAGTAGCCGTGCATACACTATCTTTCTCTGTAAGTGTGTAAATGATCAATTATCTTTTTATATGTACATGATTAGAGACGAGGGCGCAAGAGAGATACTTTTTATTATGCGCGGACGTTATATATAAATAAGTATTTTTATGTGTGGCATCATTGGCTATATCGGTAAAAAACAAGCATTGCCCGTTGTGTTTGAGGGACTTACACGAATGGAGTACCGGGGATATGACTCCGCGGGTGTTGCTATTGTAGCGCCGCATAATATTTTTACTCAAAAAGCAGTAGGTCGTATCATGGAGCTTGGCAAGAAACTTGAAACATCGGGCGAGGTGAATGGCACTCTTGGCATCGGGCACACGCGTTGGGCAACGCACGGCAGGGTCACAGAGACAAATGCCCATCCGCATGTTGATTGCTCTGGAGCTATTTGGATTGCGCATAATGGCATTATTGAAAATTACCGCGAATTGCGGGAAATATTGCAAACGCAGGGGCATGTCTTTCGCTCCGAAACCGACAGTGAAGTTTTAGGGCATCTCATAGAAGAAGAACAAAAACAAATGAATTGCTCGTTTGAAGAGGCGGCTCGTTTGGCGCTTACCAAAGTTACGGGGACGTACGGGATTGTGGCAATCAACGCGCATGATCCGGACACGCTTATCGCCGCGCGTAATTTTAGTCCGCTTCTGTTTGGCATTGGAACGGATGAATATGTCGTCGCATCTGATGCATCGGCAGTGCTTGCCCATACGCGTCAGGTAGTTTATCTCGATGATGGGGAAATGGCGGTATTACGCCGAGATGGCCATTCGGTCACTGACCTCAAAAGTAACATCCGCGCAAAAAAACCTGAATTTATCGAATGGTCTTCGGAGCAGGCGCAAAAACTTGGATATCCACATTTCATGCTTAAAGAAATTCATGAGTGTCCGGAAGCGGTGGAAAATTCCATTCGAGGCCGTCTTATGATTGAAGAAGGATGCGCACGGCTTGGGGGGCTTGGTGAGGTGTTGGAAGATATACGCGCGGCACGCGGACTTTTGATCTCCGGGTGCGGGACGGCGTACCTTGCGGGACGCGTAGGCGAGTATTTACTCGAAGAATATGCGGGCCTTCCGGTTGATGTTGATTTGGCAAGTGAGTTCCGCTACCGCAAGCCGGTGTTTCGCCAAGGTGATATCATGCTTGGCATTTCGCAATCCGGAGAAACGGCCGACACATTAGCCGCATTGCGCGAAGCAAAAGAAAAAGGCGTATTAACGCTTGGCATAGTAAATGTAGTGGGATCTACCATCGCGCGCGAAACTAACGCGGGCGTATATCAGCATATTGGCCCTGAAATCGGCGTTGCCTCAACAAAAGCATTTGTTTCGCAGTTGAGTATTCTGACGCTTTTTACGCTTTTATTGGGGCGACAGCGTGATATGTCGCTTGTTATGGGCCAGCGAATTGCCGGAGAATTGCAGTGTATTCCGGATTTGATGCGCGCTATCCTTGCGCAAAAAAATGAAATAAAAGCATTGGCGGAGAAATATGCGCATTATAAAAATTTCTTTTTTCTCGGGAGAAAATATAATTTGCCGATAGCGTTTGAGGGCGCGCTTAAACTTAAAGAAGTTTCTTATGTCCACGCGGAAGGGTATGGCGCCGGCGAGCTTAAGCACGGGCCGATTGCGATGATTGACGAGAGTATGCCATCAATTTGCATAGCGCCCCAAGATTCGGTGTATGAAAAAATGATTTCCAACATAGCAGAGATCAAAGCGCGCCGCGGCCCGGTGCTTGCGATTGCAACCCAAGGGGATGAGAAAATTAAATCCATTGCCGATGACGTAATCTATATCCCAAAAACTCTTGAAATGCTGACTCCGCTTTTGACTGTAATCCCATTACAGCTTTTCGCATATTACCTTGGCGTTTCCAAAGGATATGACGTGGACAAGCCCCGTAATCTGGCAAAAAGCGTAACTGTGGAATAAATAAAAATAAAAAAGTAAAACGAAAAATTTAAAATCTCATACTTCTGCCATGTTTCATTTTATAATCTTCTGTTGTTTTTCTCTTTTCGTTTTTATTTTTTCATTTCTATGATCTACATACTTGATTTTGATGGCGTGGTATTTGATGATCAGCGCTTTAAAAAAGATTTCCGGCGCGTGTTTACCGATCATGGCATCACGCATGAGGTATACGAGAATACATACCATGACGCAAAAGAGGCGAGGAAGGGTACCTATGAGCTTGATGGGCATCTCAAGATTATCGCGGCAGAATATCTGACCATAGATCATAAGGCCCTGCGAAAAGATATCATGGCGCTTGCCGCCCATAGCCGCCGCTATATATTTGCCGATGCAAAAACGTTTCTTGCCGATGCCCAGAAAAAAAGACATATGCTTTTTCTTGTGAGCGCGGGCGATTCGGTATTTCAAAAAGAAAAGATCAATGCGAGCGGCATTTCTTCTTTTTTCGATGATATTGCCATTACAAACGTATCGCAAAAATCATTTGTGATTGATGAAATGAAGAAAAACATCGGCGCCCGCGAGATCGTATTCATTGATGACAACAAAGAAGTTCTTGACGATATAAAAAAACACCATCCTTCCATTAAGACAGTGCAAATGGCGCGGACAAACCGCACGCCGCGCAGTGCGAGTGCCGACGCGTATATAAAAAGTTTTTCGGAAATCAATTAACACACGTTACGTTCCCACAGAAATATTTTTGTCGGCTTTTGCATAGATCATGTAGGTGCGAAGACCTTTCGGAGATATGTTGTTGATATTCGGGAAAAGCGGCATGCAGATATAGCGAAATCCGTTCCTGTCCAGAATAGAAAGGAATTGCCCCATGGGATGTTGCGCTCTGCCTTCGTACAGATGGTATTCAAGAATCATCATGCGGACAAGAGAAATTTTTTTTGTTTCCTCAAGGTCGCGCAAGACATCTCCTTCCGCTCCTTCTATGTCCATCTTCAAGAGATCTAGGGGGGTATCAATAAAATCAGAAAGCCGGCGCAGGGGGACGGACAACGCAGGTGATTTTTCTTCAGAATACCCCGTGGGTTGCATAGTGCTCGCACTTGTTGACGCTTTGACCGCAGGATCCGTAAAAAGCGCTATGTCTCCATTTTTATTTCCCAATGCATAGGGAAAAGCGCGCACATCATGCAAATTGTTTTGAGCGATATTTTTTTGTAAGAACGCAAATGCTTGGGGATTGGGTTCAAAACAGGTGATACGCGCATGAGGGTACTGCCATTTGAAATAGACGACGCTTATCCCGATATTTGCTCCTGCGTCAATAATGGTAGTGACGGTTCCGGCACGAAGCGCATAAAGCCTGCGGAAAAAAATTTCCGAAAGTACCCCGAAAAATTGCGGCCGGTCGGGAAATTCAAACGTATATGAAAAAATGCGTTCTTTATGGTGCGCAACAAACGGCATTCTGTTGCGGATAATGATTCTTATGTATTCAGCGAGGAGTCTCAAGGACTCCGGGAAATGATATGCCGAAAAAATTCCGTATATTGTTTTAAAAAAAATCATAAGGGTTTTTTATATCCCGTAAGGCAGAAGGGAGTGCTTTTACCTTATCAAAACAATTTGCAAATTGAAAGTATTGATCGCATAAATAATTAACTTTGTCAAGTATTTACGAGCCGCCATAAAACGCGTTACGCTGATTAGGTGAAAATGGTGATTAACGTTAAAACAAACGCAAAAGAAAACGCAATACAGCAGGTAAGCGCTTCGCATTACACCGTTCGGCTTAAGGCATCTCCGGTACAAGGCAAGGCAAACCGCGCGCTCATCAACATGCTTGCGGAATATTTTGATATCGCGCGCAACCGGATTACGATTGTATCCGGTTATTCGTCGCGCAAAAAATTTGTTGAAATAATATGACAAAAGTCATCATTCTGCAGGAACATCAAGAAAAAGCCCTTGAACAATCCGTATCCGTCATTAAAAATGGCGGACTTGTCGCTATACCTACGGATACGGTATATGGCATTGTCGGCAATGCGAGAGAAGTAAAAACAGTGGAGCGTTTGTATGCGCTTAAAGCAAGATCAAAAGAAAAAGCATTTCCTGTTTTCGTGCGGGACGTAGCCACGGCGCGCCGATTTGCCTATATTTCCGATGCTAAAGCGCAGTTTCTTGAGCGTGTCTGGCCGGGTCCTCTCACGGTTATCTTCTGTCATAAAGAAAAACTGCCATCCGTGCTCACGGCAGGCAAGAACACCATTGCCATGCGCATACCGCAGTTTGCATTTGCATTGGCTTTGCTTGCGTGCATAGATATTCCCCTGGTGCAGAGCTCGGCGAATATCTCGGGAATGCCTGCGGCAAAAAACAGTGAGGATGTTATTGCGTCATTCGCGAATCAAAAACAAAAACCCAATCTCGTGATTGACGGCGGAGAAATAATGGGCATGCCGTCTACCATCATTGATTTTACCGCCAATCAACCGCGGCTTGTGCGCAGCGGGGTGATGACAAAGGAAGATATTGATATGTTTTTTCAGAATATATCCAATATAAATTAGATCAACAAAATTCATACGATCGTATGGAAAATGTTGTCCAATTCAATTGGTGAGTTGGATTATATTTTGCAAGCATGCAGGGGAAAACTGATGTTGCCGAAAAAATAAACATTAGCTATGATAATGGAGATATGTTACTTTCTCGCAACGCAATTTTACGGCATTTCAAAGAAGGGACAATCGTCATTGATCCGTTTGATGAGCGAAAACTGAAAACCACCAGCTATGACGTGACGCTGGGGGATTTTTTTTGGCGCGAAACGCATCCGGAAGGCAGGGCGAGCGTGCATAATCTTTATGACGAGATCTCAACCAAAAATGTCTGGCGCGGGCCATATGAAGCCGAAACCGCCGGCGTTATCATGGAGCGCCTTAGTACGAATTTCAAAAATATCAAACCAAATAACAAGTTAATCATGCTCCGCCCCGGGGAAACCATTTTGGCCCACACCCAGGAATTCATCGGCGGCCGCGAGAAGGTGGTAACGAAAATGTACGCGCGATCTTCAATGGGAAGAAATTTTGTCGAGGTATGCAAAGACGCGGGCTGGGGCGATGTCGGCTATTTTAATAGATGGACAATGGAGGTGACCAACAATTCGCAGTATTTTACGATTCCTTTGGTTGTAGGGCGCCGAATCGGGCAAATCGTATTTTACGAAGTAGAGCCGCTGAACAATGCGTCCGACTATGTGGCCGAAGGCGGCAAATATCAGGGCTCGCAAAATCTCGAAGAATTAAAAAAAACATGGAGTCCGCATCAGATGATCCCGCAGATGCATAAGGATTGGGAGGTTACTGCTCCGTAAGTAACGTGTAATAGCATCCCCAACTCACCCCTTCATTTCTGTCATTCCAAAGCGTGTGTGGGAATCCAGATTCATCGAGCTTAAGGAAAACCTAGATTCCCGCATACATTTTGGAATGACAAACGGGGAAATGGGTTAGTTGGGGATGGTATGAATTTGTGTAAAATCGTTTTATGGTTATAAAAAAGCGGTTTATAAGCATGTGCCTACAAACCGCCCGCTTGTGGTTTATTCACAGAAAAGAGACTTGTCTACTCTTGAAGTATTTTTTCCCTGATTTTTCGGAGATCCACATCTCCGTTATTTTCCGCCGCAAGGCGCGTTGCTTTTGGCCCATAATTCCCGCATAGGATAATGCGGGATGCCAGCGCTACGAGGCGCCGATCATCAAGTGCTATGGCGGCCGTGAGGGCCACATCCGCCATATCATCCACGATCAGCTCTTGTATTTCGTCAATCACGGCCTGGCGGCCGCACTGATTAACAAGTTTTTGAGCATCTACGCCTTGACGAAGGCACGTTTGGATATCCATTTCTTTCTCCTTAATTTAACCCCGCGGTTAATACACCGAAGTGATAATAGCACATTATCTCTATTTTTGTCAAGTTTTGTTTTGTAGACCATGAGGATATACTCAATACATGAAATGTAACCTAAAAAAAATTGATCCCGAAATTGCTAATCTGATTGTGGCAGAAACCAAACGTCAGCGATATACCCTTGATCTCATTCCGTCTGAAAATATTGTGTCGCGGGCGATTTTGGAAGCACTCGGGTCTCCGTTGACCAATAAGTATTCCGAAGGATATCCAAGCAGACGATACTATGCGGGGAATACCGTCATTGACGATGTAGAAGTATTGGCGCAAGAGCGGGCGCGCAAAGCGTTTCGATTGGGAAAAGAATGGCATGTCAATGTTCAACCCTATTCTGGCTCTCCGGCAAATTTGGCGGTCTATGTGGGACTGCTCAAGCCCGGGGAAAAAATCCTCGGTATGTCATTACCATTTGGCGGGCATCTTACACATGGGTGGAAGGTGAGCGTGACCGGAAAATTTTTTACCGCGGTACAGTATGGGGTAAATCGGGACGGGTTTCTCGATTATGATGAAATTGCAGTATTGGCAAAAAAAGAAAAACCGCGCATTGTGGTGGCGGGCGCAACTGCGTATCCGCGCGTTATTGATTTTGAACAATTTGCAAAAATTGCACATGGTGTAGGCGCATACTTGATGGTGGATATGGCACACATTGCAGGGCTCGTAGCCGCAGGCGCGCACCCATCGCCGTTTCCTTATGCGGATATTGTGAGCACCACCACGCATAAAACATTGCGTGGCCCTCGCGGGGCAATTATTTTTGTAAATAAAAATTCTAAAATCGCGGCAGATTATAAAATTGATATTGCATCAGCCATTGATAAAGCGGTATTTCCGGGACTTCAAGGCGGACCGCATGATAATCAGACAGCCGCGATTGCCGTTGCATTAAAAGAAGCGTCAACGCCTGCATTCAAAAAATATGGACATCAAATTGT
>CAYHZE010000032.1:0-7303 GCA_964361015.1 uncultured Candidatus Saccharibacteria bacterium
AAAAAGATGGTATCGGTATCTGCCGCTTCTCGTGGCGGCGGTTTTTTTGATTGGCGGCGCGCGATCTTTATACACGCTTTTTGCAAGTATCCCTAATCCGGAGCACATCACTGACCGGGCAATCGCGCAGTCCACGAAAATATATGATCGCACCGGCGCCATACTCCTCTACGAAATCCATGGCGAAGAAAAACGTACGATAGTTGCATTTAATGATATTCCTGAAACAATCAAACAAGCAACTCTTTCCGCGGAAGATATTCATTTCTATCAGCACAGCGGCCTTGATTTCAAAGGAATTTTACGGGCGCTCTATGTCAACATCCTTCGCGGCGATATCAGCCAAGGGGGATCCACTATTACGCAACAGCTTATCAAAAACTCAATTCTCACAAACGAACGCACCTATACGCGTAAAATCAAAGAGGCGATCCTCTCGCTCTTAATTGAAAAAAAATATTCTAAAGACGATATCCTTGGACTATACCTTAATCAAATTCCTTATGGATCAAACGCGTACGGCATATCGGCCGCCTCGCAAACATATTTTGATAAACCAATAAACGAATTAACACTCGGACAATCTGCTCTCATCGCGTCTCTTCCTAAAGCCCCCACCTATTACTCCCCCTACGGCTCGCATAAAAAAGAACTAATAACGCGTAGAGATTGGATTCTTGATCGCATGCAAAAAACCGGATTCATCACCCAAACCCAGGCGCAAGACACAAAAAAAGAAAAATTATCTTTCAACCTTCCCCAGCAAAGCATCCGCGCGCCGCATTTTGTCATGCATGTCCGCGAATACTTAAATGAAATATACGGCGAGCAATTTGTGGAATCAGGGGGACTGCGCGTAATTACCACGCTTGATTGGAATTTACAACAGCAAGCGGAAAAGGCGGTAACTGAAGGCGCGGAAAGAAATAGTAAACTGATTGATGCGAAAAATGCGGCTCTTGTATCTATTGACCCCAAGACCGGGGATATTCTTGCTATGGTGGGATCACGTGATTATTTTGATATTGAAAATGACGGCAATGTGAATGTCACTACAAGGCTTCGCCAACCGGGATCCGCGTTTAAGCCATTTGTCTATGCTACGGCGTTCAAAAAAGGATACACGCCCGAAACAGTTCTTTTTGACGTGCCTACGGAATTCAACGTAAACTGCAATGCCGATGGAACTCCCGGTCCTGCGATACGAGACCCCAAAAGCTGTTATCATCCCAAAAACTATGATGATATCTTTCGCGGACCGGTTGACTTGCGCCACGCCATTGCCCAATCACTCAATGTCCCGTCAGTAAAACTCCTTTATTTGGCAGGCGTGAATGATACCATTGCCACCGCAAAAGATATGGGTATTACCACGCTTACCGACCCCCGGCGATACGGACTTTCTTTAGTATTGGGAGGCGCTGAAGTGAATCTTCTTGAAATGACATCGGCGTTTGGCGTATTTGCCCAAGACGGAATTCTCCACCCAAAAACTTCAATTCTCAAAATTGAAAACTCAAACGGCGTGCTGTTGGAAGAAAAAAAAGATACCGCCGTGCCGGTTATTGATACTCAAGTCGCCCGCATGATCAATGACGTGCTTTCCGATAATGACGCGCGTGTGCCTATTTTTAGTCCGCATAGTTCGCTTTATTTTCCCGACCGCAAGGTAGCGGCAAAAACCGGTACAACGCAGGATTACCATGATGCATGGACCATCGGCTATACGCCATCCTTCGTGACTGGCGTATGGGTGGGCAATAACGACAATACCCCCATGAACAAAGAGGCATTGTCAGTGATGGTCGCGGCCCCCATTTGGCATCAAATGATGGAGTCAGCCCTTTCTACCATACCCCCGGACGAATGGATACCGCAGGAAAGACAGATTGCGGAAAAGCCGATACTGCGCGGGATATACCGCACTGGCGGAGTAATAAAAATTGATAAAATATCACGTAAACTTGCCACCGCGCTCACGCCCATTGATATGACCGAAGAGATCGGATATGGGGATATTGTTTCTATTCTTGGCATACTCAAAAAAGACGATCCCATTGGATCGTCGCCCGTAAGCATTCCTCTTGATCCGCAGTTTATAAATTGGCAAACCGCGATCAATGCATGGCTTGCGCAATATCCCCTCCCTGCTCCTGTGAATCCATCAGACATTGACGACACTCACACATTAGAAAAACAACCCCGTGTCACACTCATTGCGCCTTTGCAAGATACCGTGAGCCGGCAGGAACTGCGCGAAATCACGCTCAATATAGAATCACATTTCCCCTTGCAGGAAATCCAACTTTTCCTCAACGACAGCATGGTTGGTTCAAAAACTGCGCCCATCTCTCAAGGGAAGATTTCCTTTCCCCTCGCCGATATACCGCCCATAGGGCCGCTTGCAATAAAAATAATCTCCTATGATAGTGTAAGAAATAAAGTTATTTTTGAGAAAGGAGCGACTGTCTCTCCGTAACAATTATTATATGAGGACTTACGCATTTGAGCTTTTGATTCCCCTCCTCATGGAGGAGGGGTTAGGGGAGGTATGAGTGAGGGATAAAAACTTTCTCTTATTTCTCACCCTTACCTCGCTCCTCGCCTCCCCTATTTAGGGGAGGAACAAAATGCGTAAAGCCCCCTATGTATCACGACAATCGTATCGGCATCACTACGTAAAGAAATGAATTATCTGATTTATTTTTAATCAATGACGGCGACTGCTCTCCATTGAGTCCGAAAAATATCTCATCTTCATTCACCGACTGTAATCCGTCAAGCAAGTAACGATAATTGAATCCTACTTTAATATCTTTTCCCGAGGGCGAACAAGGAATGTTATTTTTATACTCCCCCACATCCTGATTCAATGATGCGATTTCAAGATTGCGGCTCTTGACCCCGGTAGTCACTTCTTGCAGTTTAGACGCAAAAATACTGGAAGCGCGCACCGCGTTGAGAAATGCGTCTTTTGCCACAAAACAGCTTGTTTCAAAATTCTTTGGGATAATGCCGCTATATTCGGGAAAATTACCTTCTGTCAAACGGGAAATAATCATACATCCGTCTGTCTCAAGCATAATCTGATTCTCGCCAATTACAATACTTACCTCATCTTCGTTGCCTAAAACCCGCACCACTTCTTGTGATATCCGATGCGGCATAATAAACGAAAACGGTTCAATGTGCTTTTGTGATTCAAAAAAAATAGTCTTTTCCGCCAAACGAAACGTATCAGTCCCTGCGAGCTTAAGTGATGTCGGGGAGATATTAACAAATATCCCGCCCAATTCCGGTTTAAATTCAGATAGTGATACTGCCGGAAGCACGCGTTCAATCCCCTCGCAAAATGCGCGTGCCGACAATGTAATGGAAGATGATTTTTTAATTTGAGGAATAAGGGGAAACTCGTCAGTTGAAACGCCATTAACGCGCGTGTCGCGCGTGTCGGTCTTAATAATCAAACTCCCTTGTTTTTCTTCAAGTTGTATTTTTTCATCCTCAATAGACTGCACAAAAGAACTTAATACTTTCGCGGGCACGCACACCCTCCCCTCTCGCGCATTACTCCCCTTGAGGGTTAAATAAACAGCCGACTCAAGATTTGTTGCGGTAATAAATAAATTATCCCGACGAACTTCAAGCAGTACATTGGCAAGAATAGGGAGTGTTATATTTTTTCCCGTAAACCGCTCTGCGACTGCTAACGCCTTTTTTAGATATTGGGTAATGCAGGTAAATTTCATAGTGGATAAATAATAATTATAATAAATTTATTTTATTTTTTATTATTATAATTATTAGTACTGCGCAATAGGGGGAAAACTCCCAAGGAGTATTATTTCATGCGCGTTATTTGTTTTGATAATACTATGCACATGTTGGGGAAAACGTGGTGGATGATATATGGATAAAAATAATTTTTTTATTAATCTATAAAAATTTTATTTTTTATCGCCTGTAATTCCTCCTCTAATTCACTGTTTATCAATAGTTCTTGCCCAATTTTTTCACAGGAGTGAATTGCGGTGGTATGGTCTCTTCCGCCAAGCCGTTCCCCAATCATTGGATATGAACT
Organism: uncultured Candidatus Saccharibacteria bacterium; assembly: GCA_964361015.1. GTDB lineage: Bacteria > Patescibacteriota > Minisyncoccia > Sungbacterales > HO2-52-23 > CAYHZE01. The sequence goes on from CAYHZE010000032.1 coordinate 4,082, forward strand.
TTTCAGTTCTTCACGCATGAGATACATGGCGATTTGGCGGGGTCTTACCACATCTTTCTTGCGAGAGCGGTGCATAAGGTCGCTCTCTTCGATGTCATAAAAGTCAGCCACTGCTTTCACTATTTTTTTTGCGGAAATGAATTTTTTCGGACTTGAGGCATGGCTTATAATGGATTTTTTTGCAATTTCCATTGTAATGGGACTATTGGAGAGTTTCGAGGCGATAATAATGCGGTTGAGCGCTCCCTCAAGTTCACGGATATTGTTTTTAATTTTATCTGCGATAAAAAGAAGGACTTCTTCGGAAATAGTTATTTGTTTTGTGTCTGCTTTTGTTTTAAGGATAAGAAGGCGCGTTTCTCTGTCCGGTAGCCCTACATCGGCGATCATACCTCCCTCGAAACGCGAACGCAGGCGATTTTCAAGGGTGGAGATTGCATTCGGGGGACGGTCGGAAGAAATAATTATCTGTTTATTTTTTTCATAAAGCGTATTAAAGGTGTGAAAAAATTCTTCTTGCATCTTTTCGGTTCGCGCGATGAATTGGACATCATCAAGAATAAGAAGATCAACCTCGCGGTATTTTTCTTTCAAACGATTCATTCCTTGGTTGCGAAGCGCTTCAACAATTTCAGTCATATAGCGCTCTGCGGGAACATAACGGATTTTATACGATTGATTTACGGTAAGGATCTCATTGCCAATAGCCTGAATAAGATGCGTTTTACCCAAGCCCACACCCCCATAGATAAACAAAGGGTTGTACATGGTGCCAGGATTTTTAATTACCGATTGGGCGGCGGCATGGGCAAGCTCATTGAAAGACCCTACGATAAAGTTATGAAATGTATAGCGCGGATTCAGGTTGGTAAGCGGATTAACGCTGATATCTTTAAGTGTGGGCATTTCGTCAGTGAAGATCATAGACGGTGACATGCGTTTTCTTTTTATATTATTATCTTTTAGTGAGGGCATGAGTGAAGCTCCCTCGGGTCTTCCGATGATATAGGCAATATCGCGAATATCAGTGGATGATGCGCGCAAAATATGGAGTATTGACTTATGATACTTATTTTGCAGCCATTCTTTCGCAAATCCATTTGGCACAAATACGGTGGCAATCCCATTCTCTATCTCTTTAATGCCTGTTTCTTGAAACCAGGTAAGAAAACTCGGCCGCGAAATATCAAGTTCGAGTTTTACAAGCACAGATTGCCACAATTCTTGTTTTTCCATTGTAGTAGGGTAACTCGCTAATACTCTATTGCGAGAAGTAGATATAATGTGTACTATAATTTTAGTGGAGTTGGGGCAATCTATCAAATGTGCACATGATGTGCATTGTCTGTGAATAACCCTTGCAGTCAATAGTATTATGTGTGTTGATGGATATCTTGATCTCTTAAGGAACTATATTTTATTATGTCCATAACCTATCAACCATCAAAACGTAAACGATCACGCAGTCACGGTTTCAGGAAACGCATGGGAACTCCCACCGGCAAGCGCGTGCTTGCGCGAAGGAGGACAAAGGGACGGAAACGCCTCACGGTATGATACGTATTCATCGCCTTCAGAGCGCAAAAGATTTTCGCGTGCTATTTCGTTTAGGTCACCGGAGGGAAACGAACCTCTTTAGGCTTACCGCACTGCCAAATCATCTTCCCTATTCTCGATTCGCATTTATCGCGCCAAAAACCGTTGATAAGCGCGCAGTGGCGCGCAACCGTCTGCGGCGCCGGTGCCGAGAATGGACACGCGCGCACTTTTCATCCCCGACCCATGGTATGGACATTGCCATATTTTTTAAACAAGAGGCGGGGCGCGCAACAAAAAAAGAATTTTACCACAGCCTCACTGATTTATTTAGATATCATGCGGAAAAATAATATGTCTACTCGTCTCCTTATTGCAAGTATTGCATTGTATCAAAAAACAATTTCTCCTGACCATGGATTTTTTTATTTTTTATACGGCGCGCGGCGTTGCAGATTTTTTCCTTCTTGTTCAGACTACGCCATTGCATCATTGCGTCAATATGGACTGGGCACGGGAATCATGTTGTCCTTGAAACGAATTGTCCATTGTAACCCATTTTGTGTCGGCGGATACGATCCTGTACGGGATAAATAATATTTTGCATTAAAACATTATGTTTTCTTTTTTATACAACGAACTACTCTGGCGGCCGCTCTTTAACGGCCTGATATTTTTCTATACGATTCTTCCTGTTGCCGATTTGGGACTTTCTATTATCGCGCTGACAATTATTATCCGCGTTATATTGGCGCCCGTATTATGGAAAGCACAAAAGGCGCAAAAAGATCTTCAGTTGATCCAACCGGAAATTAAAAAAATCCAAAGTCAGTTCAAAAATGACAAAGAAGGACAAGGAAAGGCCCTTATGGAGGTATACGCGCGCCACAAGGTTAATCCTTTTTCCGGGTGCCTTTTAATGTTTATCCAATTCCCTATTTTAATAGCGCTTTTGAGCGTGTTTCAAAATTTTGACGCATCACGGCTTAGCTATCTCTATTCGTTTATCAGCCATCCGGGAACAATCAATACCATAAGTTTCGGGTTTCTTGATCTTGCGAAAGGCAATATCGCCCTTGGGGTGATCGCGGCCATTACTCAATACATCCAATCAAAGATGACCATGGTAGAGCAACCGAAAGATTCGGTAAATAGTTTCGCCAAATCATTTCAAACGCAGACGCTTTATATTTTTCCCGCGATGATTCTCCTGTGGTCTTATACGTTTCCTTCAGCCCTCACGCTTTACTGGACAATTATGAATGTTTTGGGTATTATTCAGGAAATCATTATGAGAAGGTTGTCTCTGCGCGCACAGGCGCAATAGGCAGAGCCTGTTCATAATAATATGGAAATTGATTTTATTAAAAATGAAATTCAACTATTACTCAACGCAATGGGATTTGGATCCGAGGTTGAGTCTATTGACGTGCATCAAGGAGTGGCGGTACGCTTTAGCGTACACATGAAGGGGAAGGTCAATATGCTCATTGGCGAGCGCGGCAATAATCTTGTCGCGCTTGAACATATGCTTAAGAAAATAATCAGTAAAAAGAAAGGCGAAGACGAGCAAAAATTTACTCTTGATGTTAATGACTACCGTATAAAGCGACTTGAAGACTTGAAGCAAGATGTTAAAAATGCCGCGCGTGAAGTACGACTCTATCATCGGGACTCGCCATTGCG
>CAYHZE010000032.1:7403-10506 GCA_964361015.1 uncultured Candidatus Saccharibacteria bacterium
CGCCACGGAATGCCGTCTAATCTATTGAGAAAGATAAGATAATCTTTTTTTTGCGTAACGGCAAGATTATCCATATCCATTGCCCCGCCGGAGAAGATGAGTTTTGTGTCCCCTGTGTCAAGATTAAATGAGAGGATGCGATCTTGGGTGGCAATTTGGCCGCGTAGGTAGTCATCGGGCATGACGGCGTCACCAGGGAACGCGTTGGGAACCGCGCAATAAAATTCACTTTTATTCACCCATGCGCATTTTTCAGGAAGCGTGATAAAATCCATCTTTTGCGCTTCCTTGCCCAATGCATCAAGGAGCGAGAAGGTGTATTGGCCCCCTGTGTTGTTAGTATATCCAACGAGTACATGCGTTCCATCGGGAGACCAGCGCGTGCTTAATCCAAATCGCGGTCCGAGGAATTTTATAAACGAGCCGTTTTGAAGGGAATAGACAAATACAAATCCGCTTGCGTATCCCGAAGGCGCTGTTTGAAACGCAATCTGATTCACACTGATCCATTGAATATGCGCATCGAGTATAGGTGTTTTGAACACTTCCCTACTGTTCTTGCCCGATGTGTCTATAGTCAATAGTGAAAGTCCGCTCTTATCTTCTTTTTCTATAAGATAGGCAAGTCGTTTGCCATCAGGAGACCATGAAAAACTTTTAATATCACGGGGAAAAGAAATAACACTAGAAGTGCCTATATGAAGAAATGATTTTAAGATCTCGCTATCAAGGTAAAATACACCCGCGCGGTCCCTCGCGGGCGACCAGATGGCATCAATAAGTCCCACAATAGTGATGTTGGATATTTTTTCCTGATTACCGGCAAAATCTATTTTGTACACACTACCTCCATCTTTTTTATATAAAAGAACCCTGTCTTGATTTGCATTGATGACGGGAGAGATAACCGGAAAATCAGTGAGCGGCATCAACACTTGCTCTTTAATCTGCGGTTCAAGACCTGCGGTGGGAGATGGAAGCGGGGTTACTTCCTTTCCATCGGGCGTTTGTATTTTAACGAGTGGTTGGGGTACCGATCCACTGACAGGAGGTTGAGGCGAAGTGCGCGGGATCAATCCTTCGGTGCGCGATGCCAATAGCCGATAGAATAAATATCCCAATAACAAAACAAGGATGATAATGGCTGTTATGATAACCGTCCTTCTTGTTTGATAATTGTCGGGCATATGGAATAAAGAATATTACGGAATGAACGGATCTGGAGCGGCTGGAGGAATTGGAGCAGGAGCAGGAGGATTTGGTTTTTTTACGAGACTCGGTATCCTGTCCTCACTAAGGGTTAATGTGAAATCAGGGTTGATGGTGTAGAGGATAAGATATGAGCCCGCGATGAGCGCGAGGCCGATGAGCGCGTTTGTCATTTTTTGTCTTGCATCAGTAATAGCAGAACTGCTTCCCGCAGATGTCAGATACCGCACGCCTCCGTATGTAAACATAATCAACGCCGAAATCCCAGCAATCACCACACCGAAATTATAGAGGGCGGAAAGCAGTTCGCCGACTTTTGTGTCGTATCCAATGCCGTATGTTTGAAGAAATTCAAGGCCGGGAAATGGGGCTCCGGCTCCGGCGGCGGCAAAAAATAGCGATCGAGAATTTTTTTGTACGACCTTAGGCGCGTCTTGTAAATCAAGACGTACACAGTAACCTTTTTTTTCGCTTTTACATTCGGAAGATGCGCTTGCCGGCAGAGATGACGCGGCAAGAGAAGCAGTAAACAATATACATACTATAATAAATTTTCCTATCATTTGCGTATTGGTATAGTAACAAAACTACTCGCGGCGGGCAGATATAAATCAGTTTTTTTTACCTGATCTTGTACGGTCGCGTATATTGATACGTCGTTTAATGATTGTTGTTGCGTGTCAAGGGTAAGTAAAAAGGGGTTTTTTGGAGACCCGGATACGGGATTACCCTGTACCAACCATTCATAGGAAAAATTATACTTTGATTGTTTATTGAAAAAAAATGGTTCAATTTGAACATCAATAATGCCGGGAGGAACAGGAAAAAATGCAGACGCGCCTCTTCGAAACTCAATGCCGCCTAACGGAAATGATTGATAGATGACTGCTTGAGGTATTTGGCTCACAATCATTACTCTTGCTTCTTTTTGGATGCGGCGCTCTCTATCTTCAAGGGTCAGCACAATGGTGGGCGTATCCCATGCTTGCTCGGGTTCCTGAAATTCAAATATCTGTTTACCGACTCCGTATAATACGCGTTCGCCGTTTTGTTCCCATGTGTAAATAAGTTTCTCCGCGGGTATGGTAATTCCCTCTATAATAATGGTAGGGATAGCCGCCACGCGTATAAGGGATTGAGGTATAGGCAATGCCTTTCCTTTATACCATTTGGGCGTATAGGTATCGGCGGTCCATGTCATTGCAATATCAATGGTATAGACAATAAGCGAAGCAGTGACTGCGCGGCCGTTCATTGGTTCTACTTGTACATCAATATGCTTAGTTGATCCAACTTCTGCGGCGGTGAAGATATAAGAATTCCTACCAGGTCCCGAAATATCCGGCCGGGGCTCACCGTCCACTATCCATGTGTATTGAGCCCTCTGGACGTCAAATGAGGTAGCTTGGGTGGTAACGGTAACTTTCTGGCCGGGGGATGGAGACTGGGGAGTTGCAATGAGCGCAAATGGCGGTACAAGTTCATTACGGGAAAGCGGTGAACTAGGCACTTGAGCATATACAAATGAAACCTCGCAAGAGATAAGGATGAGGAGAGAAATTATGGCACATGGTATTGTTTTCATAACGTCAGTCTTGTAATAGTCTTTTTTTCTCCGTCTTTTCTAGTATACCCCGGAGCATAAAGAAAGTTTAGCTTACGTAATTGCAGGGCGGCTTTTTTGTGTCGGAGGAGGTTGCGTATCCGTATGTTGCGTTTCTATTTGTTTCTCCGACTGCTTGGAAAAATCTTCTTTTGCTTTTTTAATCAACAATAACTGCGAGGGGTCTGACGTAATAATTTGATCTTCGGTGTAGGAAGCAATAACCTTGATCGCCACATGTTTGAATCCGGCAAAGAATATCCCCTCCCCCTGCTCGGATTCAAGAAGGAG
>CAYHZE010000033.1:0-10291 GCA_964361015.1 uncultured Candidatus Saccharibacteria bacterium
CAACTCCCCCGTTTCGCATTGATTTGAATTATTTTTATTGGATTCTTTCCACGCCCATCCAATTTGTCATTGCCTGGCCGTTTTACCGTAATTCATTTACGGCGATTCGTGTGGGATCGGCGAGTATGGATGTGTTGGTGGCGCTCGGAACATCAGCCGCCTATTTTTACAGCACATTCGGTTTTCTCTTTTTCAACATTGACCATCCATTCTGGGAATCTTCGGCAGCGCTTTTATTCTTTATTTTGTTGGGGCGTTATTTTGAAGCGGTTGCCAAAGGCAGAGCATCTGCCGCGATTAAAGAACTTTTGAAATTGGAGGCGAAAGAGGCGCATATTATGAAGGATGGACAGGAAGTGGTTGTAGCGCTTGACCAATTAAAAACAGGCGATGTCATTGTCGTTCGTCCCGGAGAAAAAATTCCTGTTGACGGCATTATTGTGGAAGGTAAAACCCATATTGATGAAAAGGTGGTTACGGGTGAGTCATTTCCCGTGGGGAAAACAGTGAATGACGAAGTGATTGGGGCTACCGTTAATCAAGAGGGGCTTATTAAATTTCGCGCGGTCAAAGTCGGAAAAGACACTCTTTTGTATCAGATTATTCATATGGTTGAAGAAGCACAAGCATCTCGCGCACCCGTACAGGACTTGGTGGATAAAATTAGCGAATATTTTGTGCCGGCGGTTGTGGTGTTTTCCGCGTTAGTTTTTGTAGGTTGGTATTTCGTGGTCAATCCCGATGATGTACGCGCCGCGCTCACGCACATGATTGCGGTCCTTGTTATTTCCTGTCCCTGCGCCATGGGGCTTGCCACGCCAACGGCTTTGATTGTCGGTATCGGCAGAGCGGCAAAATTTGGGATTATTTTAAAGGGTGGGGAAGCGCTTGAGAAAGCGTATCGCATTACCGCGGTGGCGTTTGATAAAACAGGGACATTGACTATTGGAAAACCGGTGGTAACGGATTGCATTACTCTCAATACGCTTGATGAGAGGGAGGTCTTGCGTTTATCCGGGGCTATTGAAGGAGGATCCGAACATCCTCTTGCCCGTGCGATAATTGAAAAGGCAAAAGAAATGGGAGGGGCCATGCCAGAGATGCATGATTTTGAAGCAGTTTCCGGTTATGGGGTGCATGGGTTTGTGGAGAATCAAGAAATGGCAGTAGGCAATAGCGCATACATGGAGAAACTTGGTATCTCTATTGAAGAGCACAAAACAAGGCTCGGAGAACTGCAGGAGCAGGCAAAAACTGTTGTATTTTCGGTGCGAAAAGAAGACGGTATCGCGTGGAGGCCTATCGCGATGATTGCCATGGCCGATACATTGAAGCCATATGCGAAAGAGGCAATCACGGAGTTGAAAAAAATGGGTAAAGAGATCATTATGATTACGGGCGACAATCCAAAAACTGCCGCCGCAATTGCAAAAGAAGTCGGGATTGATCGAATTTTGGCCGAAGTGCGTCCGCAGGAAAAAGCAGATCAAATTAAAAAATTGCAAGCCGAAGGAAAAATTGTCGCCATGGTGGGTGACGGCATCAATGATTCACCTGCCCTTGCCCAATCAAACCTTGGTATTGCGATAGGTTCGGGAACAGATGTTGCGATGGAAACCGGAGAGATCGTGTTGGTTAAAGATGATTTGCGCGATGTCATAACAGCCATCCAGCTTTCCCGCAAAACAATTCACAAAATATGGCAAAATCTTTTTTGGGCGTTTTTCTACAATGTGGTCGCAATTCCGGTTGCCGCTGGCGCCCATTTGCTGATTACGCAGGCAAGTTTTGGAAAACCTGCTTTGTGGGTTCTTAACATACGCGCGCGATTCGGCGGGATCGGACAGATATTTTATAATCTTTCTCAAGGAACCCTTCGCCCGGAAATCGCCGGATTTGCTATGGCATTCAGTTCGGTATCGGTGGTGACAAATTCACTTTTGCTCAAGCGTTTTATTCCGGCAATTAAAAGGAAAGAGATGGAGGAGGAGAGAAAACATATGGCTTCATCAGGAGCGACATTATCAAAATAACTATACTGGGGTTTACGCATTTAATTCCTCCCCTAGCTAGGGGAGGGGAGGAGCGAGGTAAGAGTGAGGAGGGGACTACCACCCCCCTAACCCCTCCTCATATAGGAGGGGAATAAGGAGTCCAAATGCGTCAATCCTATCAACATATCTATGACTAAAATGCACATCAATATAGAAGGCATGCACTGCGGCGCGTGCGCTACAGGTATTCAGATGCTTGTATCTCAAATGGACGGCGTGAGCAACATTTCTGTGGACTACGACAAAAAGTCCGGCGATCTTGAGTTTGATGAAACAAAAGTGAAAAAAGAGGATATTTTTAAAGGAATTGCCGAATTGGGGTATACGGCGAAAGAATAGATGTCATTGCAATAGATTTTTCCACGTCTTAGATTCTATGAAAGCTCTTTAATTCTTGCTTTCAACTTCTCCATATCAATGCCGCCCACACCGAATAGTTCGTCATTCACGATGATGCCAGGGGACATCATGATTGAGTATTTTGATACAAGCTCCTGGCCTTCGGGAGAGATAGCGCTTACATTTCTGTACTCCACATTGGGAAATTCCGTTTTCATTTGCTCCCAATGTTCTTCAAACCGTTTGCATTCCACGCATTCGGGAACGCTGACAGAAATAAGAGATATTTTTTTTGTTTGGTTTGGCATAGAATAGAATAAGCGTATAGAGAGTTTTTTATCCAATAATTATATTACTATAGAGTTTGGCGAATAATGCGTACTTATTATCATCTTTGTCATTCCCGCCCCCGATCAGGTCGAGGGTAAACTCCTGCGGGAATTCAGATTCTCTTCATCAACAAAGAGGGAGGGGTCTAAATTCCAAAGCTTGCGCAGGAATGACATCGGAGAGATTATTTCGGCATTATTCACCAGACTCACCATACCATGGTTGCATATCCATGGTAAATGGTATATCATATCATTATGAATCCACTATATATCATATTTACTATTATCGGGCTTGTCGTTATTGCGGCTATCGGTATATATAATAGTCTTGTGCGGCGGCGCACGCATGTTGACGAGGCATGGTCGGACATTGAGGTGCAGATGAAGCGGCGTTATGACTTGATTCCCAATGTTGTGGAAACAGTCAAAGGATACGCGGGGCACGAGAAAAATGTTTTTGAAAGTGTGACCAATGCCCGTACACAGGCAATGGGCGCGCAAAGTCCCAAAGATCATTTGCAAGCGGAAAATATGCTTTCCGGTACTTTGAAAACCCTTTTTGCGGTAGCGGAAAATTATCCGGATCTCAAAGCAAACGCCAATTTTTTGGATCTCCAGCGCGAACTTGCTGATACGGAAAATAAATTGCAATCAGCCCGGCGTTTCTATAACACCGTTGTGCGTGATTATAATATCATGATTCACACATTTCCTCCGGTGCTGATCGCGGGGATGTTCGGCTTCACCAAAAAAGACTTTTTTGATCTCGAAGAAGAAGCCGCGCGTGAGCCGGTGAAGGTGTCTTTTAAATAACACATTATGTCCGCGTCCCATACATGTTTTTATGGATACTACCTTTACTATGATGATGATACGTTATCCGACCTTAAGAATGCGTTTAATGATCTTGGTAAGCTTGATGAAAGCCAGATAAAGACTTTTTTTACCGCGGCAAAGATTGACGGCGAGGCGAATTTTAAAAGTAGCTATGGGTATGATTATACAATAATCTACTCTGACAAGATGTATACGCTCGTGAAGCGATAATGAGACTGTAGAAAAATACCCGAACACTGTCATTGCCAGGAGTAGAGATCCCTCGCAAAGCTCGGGACAGGCTCCGCAATCTCTATCTTGAGGCTATAGATTGCTTACGCAACGCTTCGCAATGACATCATGGGAGATATTTTTCTACGGTCTCATAATTATTGAGCAAACGATTTTGATTATTATGAACCTCTACACGCAACAATCGTCCAATATCTATAAAACATGGCTTCTTATGGCACTCTTTTTTGGTGTTGTCATTGCGATCGGATGGGTATTCAGTCAAGTATTTAATAATCCAGGAATTCTCTATATCGCGGTTATATTGAGCATTGTAATGAATATAGTCAGCTACTGGTTTTCGGATAAAATTGTTCTGCGGATGCACCACGCCGAGCCGGTTGAAATGAAGTCCCATCCGGAGCTTTATCGAGTGCTGGAAAATCTTACTATTGCCGCAGGCCTTCCGATGCCGAAGTTCTATATGATAGAAGACGCACAGCCCAATGCGTTTGCCACAGGCCGCAATCCGCAACATGCGGTTGTAGTGGTTACGCGCGGGTTGATGGAGCGGCTTGACCGATCGGAAATTGAGGGCGTTCTTAGCCATGAACTCTCCCACATAGGCAATCGCGATATGCTTGTATCTACGGTTGCCGTAGTCTTGGTGGGCTTTGTTTCTATTCTTGCCGATATGTTTATGCGATCAATGTGGTTTGGCAGTATGGGGCGCGATAACAATGAGCGCGGAAATTCTGCGGGTGTCTTTGTGATAATCGGCATTGCACTCTCCATTCTCGCGCCCATCTTTGCCTCGCTCCTGCAACTTGCAATTTCCCGCAGGCGCGAATTTCTCGCAGACACATCCGGTGCGCTTCTCACGCGCTATCCGGAAGGTTTGGCATCAGCACTCCAAAAAATTTCTTCCTACTCGCGGCCGCTTGCGACCGCTACCAACGCGACTGCCCATCTTTTTTTGCATAATCCTTTTGGCGCCGACACCAACGCCACGCGCAAAACTCCATTTTTGATAAAAATATTTTCTACGCATCCGCCCATTGAGGAAAGAATTGCTGCGCTTAAAGGCATGAAACCCGCGTAATGAAATCTCTTCTTATCGCAACCACCAATCCGGCGAAATTCGAGGAAGCGAATTTTGTTTTGCAATCTTCGGGTTTACGCATTCTCGGATTAAAAGATTTCCCGACCGTGCCGGTGGAAGAAACCGGCGCTACGTTTGAAGAAAACGCGATCCTGAAGGCAAAAGCATACTTTGACCAGACAAAAACTCCGTGCATTGCCGATGACGGGGGATTGATGATAGATCATTTGCACGGCGCTCCGGGGGTGCATAGTAAAAGATGGGTCAAAGCTTCCAGCTTTGACGGGAAATCTAGCGAACCGTGCAACAGCACGTGCGAGCGTAAAGGATTTCCCAGGGTTTCGCCGAGGGGGCGAAACGGGCATGATGCGAGTGATCAGGAACTCGCGGACGCGGTTATTGATAAAATGAAAGGTGTACCGCAAGAGCAACGCACGGCAAAATTAGGAGGATTTATTATTTTTTATGATGGGATTCATTTACTTAAGAGTGAGTGTTGGCTTCATGGATATATTGCCGAAAATCTAATAGGAGAAATAGTGCCCGGCTTTCCGTATCGTCCTCTTCTTATGATCCCGCAGTTCAACAAGCCTTATAGCAATCTCACGGAAGAAGAACATGATAAAGTAAACTTTCGCCGCAAAAATTTAGAAGTTTTGAGGCCAAAGATTTTGGAAATACTTAGTAGTACTGTTTCGGATCGGTAAATCCTCTCGTAGTTTTTTTTCGCCTATGGCGGTGGCCAAGTTTATCTCCATACCTACCTATTTACATCACTTTGGGTTACAAAACGCATATACCCCCATGTCATTGCGAGCGTAGCGAAGCAATCCATTGAATTATGAAATTCTTTTTTGTGTCATTCCCGCGGAAGCGGGAATCCAGATTTTTTCAAAAAAAAGAGGGTCTAGATCCCCGATCAGGTCGGGGATGACACAGGGAAGGGTGAGTTTCGTAATTCAAAGTACTCCTCCTGACTTTTTATCATTTTTACCAAATCTGGGAATCCAGACCCTCTTATATCTTTTCTCGGAGAACCTTGATTCTGATACACAGGGAATGACAGAAAATAGAAAAAACTAATTTTGAGATTGGCTCTAAAAAAAGATTGAAGAAAAGCAAAGAATGTGGTATTCTTCATTTCTAAAAGAAATGAGCATTTTTAGCATGGAGAGGTGCGTGAGTGGTTTAAACGGCAGACCTGGAAAGTCTGTGTACCAGAAATGGTACCGCGAGTTCGAATCTCGCTCTCTCCGCCAGAAGTCCGAGTTAGAATTCAAGCAAAATAAGGGTTTTTGGGCTAAAATAAAGATCATGTCAAAATTACTCGCAAAAAAAGAAGCTGTTGAATTCCTAGGTCTCGATGACAGGACTTTTGACAATAATTTTAGAAATAAAATTGTTTGTGGTAGTGCGGTTGACATCATGAAAAAGATTCCTGACGGTTCAATTCATCTGGTTGTAACTTCGCCTCCATATAATCTAAAAAATTCTACCGGTAATGGCATGAAAGATGGTCGTGGTGGTAAGTGGGCAAATGCCGCGCTTCAGAAAGGTTACTCTCATCATAATGACTGCATGCCTCATGATGAGTATGTGAAATGGCAGCGGGAATGTTTAACGGAGATGATGAGAATTATTCCCGAAGATGGTGCGATTTTTTATAATCACAAATGGCGAGTACAAGGAGGCCTCTTACAAGACCGACAAGATATTGTCAGTGGTTTTCCTGTACGGCAGGTCATAATTTGGAGACGGAAAGGTGGATTTAATTTCAATCCTGGCTACTTTGTACCCACATACGAAGTAATCTATCTGATAGCAAAATCTAAATTTAAATTATCACCAAAGGCAAGTGGTCACGGTGATGTGTGGGAATTTACACAAGAGATGAATAATAAACATCCAGCGGCCTTTCCGGTTGATTTAATTGATCGCATCATATCTTCTACCAATGCAGAAATTATCCTAGACCCGTTTATGGGTTCCGGCACAACAGCCGTTTCTGCGATAAACTTTAAGCGGGATTATATCGGGATTGATATTTCGCCGGAGTATTGCGAAATGGCGCAAAAAAGAATAAAAGAACATCAAGCTCAATCTAAACTTTGGTAATACTATGGCAAAAAATAAACCCAGAACTTATACAAAACCGGAACTTATAGCCAGGCTGAAAGAAATATCGGCGATGGGCTTTATTCCTAACGCGCGGCGAGGAAATGCCGGTGGTATCGGCAACACTCTTGAAGATTTGCTCGGTATCAAAGAAAACAATTTACCGATACCAAACGCCGCGGAATGGGAGTTAAAGGCACAACATCTCAACTCTACTTCACTTACAACGCTTTTTCATATTGAACCATCGCCGCGAGCAATTCGCTTTGTGCCGCAAATACTTCTACCGAAATACGGCTGGGCACACCAAGAGGACGGCAAAAAATATCCAAAAGGAGAAATGAGCTATCGGCAAACAATCCACGGACTTACCAGAAGCGACCGTGGTTTTATGGTTAAGATTGACCGCACGGAAAAGAAAGTTTTGATTTCGTTTGACGGAAAAAACGTAGATGTTCGGCATAAGGACTGGCTTGAATCAGTAAAAAAGCGCGTTGGTCTTAAAGAACTTGATCCGCAACCATATTGGGGTTTTGACGATTTAGAGCACAAAGCTGGAACAAAATTGCTCAATGCTTTTTACGTTCAAGCCGAAGTAAAGATAGTGTGCAAAAAAGAATACTATCACTACACCAAAGTAATGATGTTGCAGAAATTCAACTTTGAGGGATTTTTGAAAGCAATCGAGGAAGCAAAAATCTTAGTGGATTTTGACGCCCGAACCGGACACAACCACGGAACAAAATTCAGAATGAGGCAGGATAGCTTGCCTATGCTTTACGAAAAACAAACGATAATCTTATGAAGCTCAATCGCGTAGAAATAAAGAATTACAGATCAATCAAAGACACAACGGTTAATTTTAAACCGGCTTGTCGGGGGAATTGGGACAGTCACGATATTGTAATCTTTTTTGGTCTACCCGTGGGTCGTTGGGTCGTAATATAGATTCCAAAAATATCGTGACTGTCCCAATTCCCCCGCAAATAATTTTTTTATCGAGTGACTGAAGGGTTTATGAAAAGCATATTTATTTTGCCAGATCAAATGTTAGAGGATCAAATTCGATCAATGCGTTCGTCTGCGCCTTACGCGTTAGATTATCATTATGATAATTACTTTAATGCCCACAGCGGCATTCGCTTTGATTGGCAAAATGGAGAAAAGATTAATACAGTGGATCATATCAGGAGATTACAGGTTATTAAGTTTGAGTTAGTCGCTTATCTAAATTGGTTAGGGCGCATATTTCATTTTGTGGAAAATATGAAAAGAAAAGGATGGCAGAATTTAATTTTTATTGACGATTTTAAAATTTTCCGTGATAAGTGGGCATCTCATCGCTCTGTAGACGATCCCAAGAAAGGAGATTTTACTAAAGATGACTTTTTGCATTATCAAATACTAATAAATTTAGATACGAGTCAAACATTTAATTCACACGGGGAATATGAACCACAACTTTTTATTCACGGCAAAGAAGTTTCTTTCAATCTATTTAAAAGGCATAATGAAATCAAAAAAGAACTCGAAAAAATATTTTTTGATTTAGAGATGTCCCCTCCCAAAAAGAAAGAATTTATTATGTTCTGATTTTCGTTCTTTCTATCATGCTTTTTCAATCTCATTTTTCATCTCAATTTGAATCAAAGGGAATAACATTTATCCGACTACCACCCGTTGGCTATCTAAAAACTTTTTTTGTTTTTGCCATATTCTTTTTTGCGGGAACTGGTGTTTTTTATTGGTGGGCCTTTCCCGGATTTAACAGCACCCTTTTTACTCAAAATTGGCATTTTGCAGAGGGACGCATTATTGTTTCGGAGTTAAATAAAATTCCAGATGCGAAAAAAGAGGGGGTGTTTTTTTCTTATCCCCATGTGGAGTATGAGTACAATGTTGAGGATGAGCAATTTATTGGCAAAACAATTTCTCTTTGGCTTGCAGATTCAGGCAATCTCAATGAATCGGAAAAGATTCTTGCATTTTATCCGAAAGGAAAGATTGTGAATGTATATTACAATCCGAAAAATCCAGTGGAGTCGACACTCAAACCAGAATCTCTGAATGGCAGTTTAATCGCTTTGTTGCTCTCTTTTGCCTGCGCTATTATTGGTTTATATGGATTGTCCGTAACATTACGCGATTTCATAACAGGCCGATCTCGTCCTTCTCTTATTATTTTTGAGTTATGACGTGAGAGGTTTTGATAGTTTCAGTTTTTTATTGTCCCAAATTGAGAGCGGTAAAAACATGATTGACACTATTTTTTTGGCAAAAGTGATAGGAATATTTGCCCTACTTGAGGGGTTTTCTATGATATTGCGCCGGCGGATGCTGCTCGTTGTTTTTCATGAAATGGCGCGCATGCGTATATTGAGTTATATCATCGGCGCCGTGATGGCAATTCTTGGCCTAGTCGTTGTCGTGGGCCATACGGTTTTTGCAGACATGCTTTCGAGTACGGTAACAATCATTGGGTGGTTTATATGTATTGAAGGCGTTTTGTTTCTCTTTTTTTCTCAAACAATGGTAAAACGGATGATACGCGCGCTTGATCATCAATTGTGGTACTCGCTTATTAGCGCTGGTTATCTTATTCTGGGAGTTTATTTGGCGTTCTCTGTATTGTTGTGATTATGCAAAAAATAATTATTGCGTCAAAAAATCCGGTAAAAATAAACGCGGCGTTGGATGGATTTAAGCAAATGTTTCCTGACGAAGCGTTTGAGATAGAAGGGGTTTCGGTTGCATCGGGCGTGAGCGATCAGTCCATGAGTAATGTGGAAACATTGCAAGGCGCGCGACAGAGAGTGGAAAGCGCGTACGCCGCCTGTCCTTATGGTGATTTTTGGGTGGGTATTGAGGGCGGCGTAGAAGAAAAAGAAAATGAAATGGAGGCGTTTGCGTGGATTGTGGTGAAATCAAGAGATGGGCGCATGGGCAGGGGAAGGACAGCGGCATTTTTTTTGCCTCCGCGAATTGCCGAGCTTATCCGGGAAGGGAAAGAACTGGGTGAAGCCGATGACATTGTATTTGGGAAAACAAATTCAAAACAAGATAACGGCGCAGTGGGACTTTTGACTGACGATGTCGTCCATCGCCAACATTACTATACTCATGCAACCGTGCTTGCGTTAATACCATTTAAGAATAGAGATTTGTATACTATGGCATAGAGTTCGTACATGCCATTGACGCAAAGCATTGCAATGATATGATGAAATTGTAAAAAATATCCCATATGGTGTCATTGCGAGCGTAGCGAAGCAATCTTTATCTCGAAATGTTAGATTGCTTCG
>CAYHZE010000034.1:0-10249 GCA_964361015.1 uncultured Candidatus Saccharibacteria bacterium
CGGCTATCGCTTCTTCGGCATCCTGCAGTGCCTTATCAATCGTGGCGTATGTGCGCTTTCCTTCCCACACGGCACCTCCCTCGTCATAGACGCGGATAAAAGCGTGGCTCCATTCTGCTCTGCCGATCTCAATCGTGCCGTCCGCAACCCAGTCGGCAATGTTGGGGTATTTTTTGGCAAAATCGTTAGATAAAATTTCCGGCCTCATTGCTATTAAAAAAGTTACTTATGCCTAAAACATGCCCATATTGACAAAAATATTAAGAAATGATACGTTATGTGTTAATCAATCCTATAAAAATAGGGCTTATGTGTTTGGTTCCTCCCCTGGTGCAGGGGAGGCCAGGAGTTGAGGTAAGGGTGAGGAATAAGATAGAGAGTTTTTATCCCTCACTCCTACCACCCCTAACCCCTCCTCATAGAGGAGGGGAATAAAAGACGCAAACGCGTAACGTAAGCCTTAAAGGAGATAGAAACAGTGAGTTACGTTGAATATCTAGGAACCGTTTTAGCGGTAGTGAGCATGCTCCTTCTCTTGTTTCCTCCCGACCTAGGCGCAGGCGATATTTTCGCAAGCGATGTGAGGGATGAAGTTCTCAAAAAACACGGTATAATGTTTTAGCCATACCGGAGATAATTTCAGCCCATCAAAAAACCGGAGACCCCCCATGAGGTCTCTTTATTTTTTAATACCCTTCCCTGCTAAGCAATTCGGCAATTTCTTTTATTTTTCTTGAGACTTTTTTGGGAAGTTCCACTTTTATTTCAATCAAGAGATTCCCCCGGCCATAACCGGAAGATACATACGCGCCTTTGCCGCGAATACTCAAAATATCGCCGGGTTGCGTGCCTTCGGGAATCTTTAATTTAATCGCGCCGTCAATAGCGGCAATATCAATAGAACCCCCTGCCATTGCCTGTGAAGGCTTTACCGGAAGTTGCATCACAATATCATCGCCTTGCCGGCGAAATACGCCATGCGAACGCACATGAATGTTGATATAGAGATCTCCCGGCGTTCCCGCAACCATTGATGCCTCGCCTTTTCCGCTCATCTTTAACATTTCTCCATCACGAATTCCTTTGGGAATAAGCACTTCAAATGTTTCGTTGCGCTGTTCAATGCCTTTTCCGCGGCACTGGGTACATAATACTTCCGGCCGCTTGCCGACGCCTGAACATTCCGGACAGGTAGAAACTTGCGTAAAAGAACCCAAAAATGTCCGTTGAGTTTTTTGGATATTGCCTTTTCCTTGGCATGTCGCGCACGAATTCATTTTTGATCCCTTTTCCCCGCCTGAACCTCCGCATTGAGCGCAACGCGCAAGTTTATACAGATCAATTTCTTTTTTAATTCCCAATATGGATTCTTCAAATGAAATTTCTATGTCAATGCGAATGTCTTTGCCTCTCCGCTCCCGTGATCTCGTGCGCCCGCCGCCCGCAGACGCCCCAAAAAAATCTTCAAATACATCAGAAAAATCAAATTCGCCTCCGCCTCCCGTTGTGCCCTCGCCGAAATCCATGCGAAATCCGCCCGGCCATTGAAAACCGCCCTGTTGCCCGCCTCCACCTTCAAATACCCGTCCGAATTGATCATATTGCGCGCGTTTCTCATCATTTGAGAGTACCGTATAGGCTTCATTGATCTCCTTGAATCGATCCGCGTCCCCGCCCTTATCCGGATGATATTTATGGGCGAGCTCGCGATACGCTTTTTTAACCTCATCTTTAGTCGCATTACGCGCAACACCCAATAATTTGTAGTAGTCTTTTGCCATTGTAAACAGCGTAGAGCGTTTAGCGTAGAGCGTTTAGTGAGGATTTATCCCACTCTAACCGCTCACCACTTTACGCAGTAGGTCTATTAACCAAGTGTAAGCCGCTCAACTTCAATTTGTTCTTTTTTACGGATAAGAATATTAATTATGATCATAAACTTAATAACAAGAAAAGCAACCGCAACCGCCGCAAAATAAAAAAAGAATGACAACGTCTTAAAAGCGAAAAAAAAGGCAATGGCAGAAGCATAAGGAGCATACACGCGATATGGTCCCAATAAGTCATCTATTCTTTCAATGATAGTAGTATAAAATATATCGCCAATATTTTCATCACCGGTAAGCTTAATGCCATATGACCGGCTGATTTCGTCCCGTTGTTGCGCGAGAAGACGCTGTAATTCTTTGCCGGGGATTTGATCAATATGAATACCCCGATCATTCAGCTGTTTTTTCACCAATCCTTGAAAAAAATCATCAACGGTTTGTTCGGGTGTGAATTGTTCGCTTCCTGTAAGAGACTTCAGAGGACCACTAAGCGCGCGAATAGTGACGTTAAATGCCGCGCGCGGAAAAATTGCCCGTACCGCATCTTTTTTCTGCACGTCATTCAAATAAAAAAGGGAAACAACTATACCGAATACCGTGAGAAAAAGCGGAACGCCTGATTTAAACATACCTGTGGCGCTAAACCCCCACGTCATACTTGCGTCTTTGCGTATGCGCCGAACTGCAAAAAGCGTCACACAGACGCATAACGCCATCACTGCCCACACAACCCTGCCTGACGGTATGAAAAAAAAAGGCGTTGCAATACTTATCACAACAGACGGATAGATTATCCATGCGGTACGGACAAAAATCGCGACAATCCCAAACAATGATGCCGCTAAGACAAGAGAACTGACAGAGGTGATAAACTGGCCATAGGAATTAAATACTTCTTCGGCGATTGCATGCGTGCTAGAGCGCCAAAGAAAAAAAGAACCTACAATGGCGCACATGCACAGAACACAAAGCGCCGCCTCTTTCACCCTTATTATATCCATGACTATTATTATCCGTCATCATACTAATAATAGCAAGTCTGTATGAGGTAACCTCTTACACTTCTTGTTTAGGACTTATACATTTGCGTCTTTTATTCCCCTCCTGATGCAGGAGGGGTTAGGGGTGGTAGGAGTGAGGACAAAAACTGCATACCGTAAGTTTTATCCCTCACCCATACCCCTCCTCACCTCCCCTGCTTCAGGGGAGGAACTGAATTTTTCTTCTTCCCCTCCTATTTTAGGAGGGGTTAGGGGAGGTAAGGGTGAGGGCAAGAACCTAAAGAAAAAGTTGATATTCCTCAACCTTACCTCGCTCCTCGCCTCCTCGCTGCACCAAGGGAGGAACCATGTGCGTAAGTCCTAAACAAAAGTGTGGGAGGTTACTGCGTCCTAAAATAACGGCACATGATAGAGGGAGTAATACATCAACGATGCAAGGTCTACATCTTCAGGTCCCTTAATAAGTCCTTGAAGCGGATCGCTGTTAAAAATTTGCGGAGCTTGGATGATATGCCCATGAACAGACTCAAATGATGAGAAACTTTTCAATACGTCAGATGTCCAAATCGCCGAACGTACTTCAGGGATATATGATCCGCTTCCATAGAGATAAAGGTCGCGAGGAAGCGGTGCAATCGAATAAAATGATTCAAGCGCATGTAAAAATGCATTTTTCCAGACGACGGTTTCTTCCAAAAAAATATGGGAGAGTCGGGCTTGTTCTTCTTTTGACATGAGCCCTTGAGAATATTGCCGTGCCAAATCTTGGGCTTCTATAAATTTTCCTCCTCGTGTTTTGATAATACGATGGCTAAACCGGTCCGCGCCCAAAGGAAATGAAACGATATGCCGAAGGATATTATCGTGAATGAATATCATTTCCGTACTGGACTGACCCACGTCAATCAATAGCCCATCGTGGATATTACAGGCGGTGGCAAGCGCTTCTGCAGTAGCCGCTTGCAAGGGAACAAATTCAATAGATATGCCGCCAAATGCCTTTCTTAAATTGCCAAAAGCAAATCCCGCTTCGTCTGAAAATCGCAACATAACGGTACGCAGAGTAATTTCTTTGATTGTAGAGGCATCGTGTGTTGCCAACGAATGAATATCTGCAGGATACCCATTAATATCAAGTGATAGGGGATAAGCTAAAAGAGCGTGATTCCCGTCATGATGTTCGTTAAATAATTGCTGAAAATATTGTTGTATACGAGCCGCGGTTAATGATTCGCGCAAATGTAAAGAATCCAATTTCCACTCTTGAAGAGAAGTTTCCGCAATATTTGATCCGATGCCAATAACAACTTTTTGAGGCGCTCTTCCTTTGAGCAAAAAGGCAAGTAATTCATGCAAACCCTCAAATGTATACCCGTCCCTTGATGTCTGATGAAATCTGGCAACTGTTTTTTGGATATTGACAGGCGCAGGACTCGTTGCCGATTTTTCAAAAATCGCTGTTTCAATAACATGGGACCCTGGATTGATGACAATATATCTCTGATTTGCGTGTCGAGAAAATAAAAACATAGGTGTATTATAGCATAGTGGAAAAAAGAGAAGAATGGCATGTATCCGGTTCATGCGCGCGGGCAATCACTACTTTTATCTGCGGTAGCAATCCCGTGCTCATCCGAATCTCAATATCTTTTTTAATCCCCTGTTGATCATAGCCGAGACATATGATATCCGGCTTATGCGCGGCAACGATATTCCATGAACCGCATTCTTGATCGCCTAATATTGCATGTGTTACCCCATGGACACATGCTACACGGCTCACCCGTATGTCTTGTGGTTGGGCGGGATTTTTTTTCTTGAGCTCTTGGACAATCGAGTCCCGCGCTACTACGACTACAAGCTCATCACCAAACTGTGCCGCCTGTTCCAAAAACGAAATATGGCCGGGATGAAGCCGATCAAATACGCCGAATGCCATTATTTTTTTTCCTGATTTCGGATGAGACATCATAATATTATTATGCAAAAGGTCTATGATACAGTTCCTTCACCCGTGCAAGCGTCGTTGCATATTTTGTCCGCGACGCATCAATAATTTGTTCTTTTCTTGAACTATATGGCGCCGGCAATACGGCAAGGGTGTCTGCGGAAAAAGGATCATGTGTTTCGCCGTTGATCATTTCTTTAATATAAAATTCGCGGGTGCCGAGATTGATCATATCTTTTGCCTTGAATACCGGCGTCATTTCCCCTTCAAACTTTTCCGCGTCCTCACCGCTAACGCGAAATGTAATAATGGTTCCTACATTTCCCAACACGCTTGCCAACACCGACGGATCAAGTTGGGCAATATATTGATGCGCCACGGTAACGGCAAATCCGTATCTCCTGCTTTCGGAAAACAAATTCATCAATGATCCGGACATCATGGTATGGAATTCATAAAGATAGAGATAAAAATCCTTGTGCGCGGCGGCGGCGTTGTCCGTATTATCGGCGCGCGCCATGCCTGCATGGCGAATGGCATAGAGTATGAGCGAACCGAGAACATGGGCGTTCTGATCGCCCACCGTTGTCCTGGCAAGATTTACCAATATAACGGCGCGGCGCGCGATAATATCGTTAAAATCTATTTTATTTTCCTTTTGTATAAATATATTGCGAATCGCGGGAACAGCAAGAAACTTTGTAATTTGGTTCACAATCGGGGTAACGCCATCTGCTTCAAACTTATGCGCCCAATCATCAAATTCATATTCAAAAAATCGCTTTACCAAGTCGTCTTTGATGTGGATAATCACCTTGCGGCGATACTGTTCGTCGGTCAGAAGCGAAATAAGGCCATGGAGGGTCGCTTCCGGATAATCCAGGAGGGCTAAGAGCGAGAGGCGCAATACATGCTCAATGCGATGCGACCATTGATTGCCGAACTGTTTTTCCATAATTTCCGTAAACCCTTGCGCCGCCTGATGGCGTAATTGAGGCGGAACCCCTTTGAACGGATTAAAAGAAACAGGCCACTCTATGTCCGTAGGATCTATAACCACTATGTCTTGCACCCGTTCCTCGGGAACAACATCAAGTATGACACGAACCAAATCGCCATCCGGATCTATGAGGCATAATCCATGGCCGTGCGCAATATCTTGGCGTATCAAAAGTTCAAAAAGCTTTGATTTCCCTACGCCTGTTTTGCCGATGATGTAAACATGACGTGTCCGGTCTTTGCGCTTAATGCCAAACACGAACTGCACAGACTCGCCCGGCGCTTCATAATTCGTGCGCCCAATAAACGAAACATCCCGCGGATCTACCTGCTGATACACGGGAAGATCAAGCGGAGGAGGCGCATATTTGGCAAGATGAGTCTTGGGGTCTTTAGACATTTGTATCATGATTTTCCTTTTATCCCCGGCAACTCATCCCCTCCCTCGCCATAAATCGGTAATCCTGCGGGAGGACCGGCTTTTTTTGCCTCCTCTTTCATCATGATTGAACCGGTGGGCGCCATAATGGTCGGAAGATGGTACAGCGTGGCGAGCTCCTCGGTATTGAGCGTGATTATTTTGCCCCCTACACCAAAATTTGATACCTGCATTTGCATTATCCACGCCAAACGCGTCTCATAATAGAATCTCCGCTCGCGGTAATTTGCCATGATCCGCTCTTTAAGACCAAAAAGACGCTTTTTCGGAAAAATAAAAGGCGGATACCACATATTTGCGCGCGACCATACCTTGCCATTACTCTTAAAACTATTATATGTTTCAGACGCATATTGATTAAAAGCGGAAATTATACTACGTTGACCAAAGTTGGAACTAAATCCTTCTTTGGGTCCTATGTAAATCGTACGGATTACAACATTAAACATCGGTTTTGAAATCTTTCGTTCAATCGCGCGCATAGTTTCGCTCTCCCCTGGACTTGGCATCACCATATGGATTTCACCCGTCTCATTATTTTTCACCGAACGCGCCAGTCTTTTCATGTCTCCCAAAACCGTCTCTCCCTCTTTCCTAATTATATCCCTACGGTGTCCAATAGCCGGCTGGATGATGATTTGAAGCCAAACCGTATCTTGAGGACGAATTTTTGCCATTACTTCCATTACGCCAGAAATCGGGTCAAGCTCTTTTTCCTCCGCCACTGCTTCAAAGTCAAAATAAGTACGAATCGGATAAATATCACATTGATGTCCTGCCTGTTTTCTATGCGCAAGAAAAAATTCAGTTCCAAACAGTTCATATCCCCGTTCTTTTAATTCTCTAAATGTTCGCGGCAACCTATCAAAATAATTGTCAGCTTCTTTGACTTGCATATCCGGATAATTTGAATAAAGCGCGGCTTCGATGATATTACGATGTTTTTCCGGAATCCACATGTAGAAATGCACCTCTCCACCAAAACTCACTATTTCCATGGAATAGGGGTATACCACCTCACCATTCCACCATTTCTCATTAAGCACAGTAGGAAACGCAAAGTCTGGTCCACTGCCAAGCGAATGGATGGATGTAAATACCTGCTCCATTGCTCTGGGCGTTTTAACCACTTCTCGGGGAGGGCGCAATTCAAGCAAAACAAACTTTGTACTAATTTTTAAATAGTACGCCTGAATATAGGCAAGCCATAATCCCGGCACTAAAAAAATCAAAATAAAAAACAATATAAACGGCGCCCCATAAGATAGGTAACCAAGAACCGTCTGAAGATTTAAAAAAAAGTCAACTGCCATAATGCTACTATACTGAAAAAAAGAAGATTGGGCAAATACATATAGATATGAATGGAACCATATGCAACGCCACCCATAAAAAATCTCCAACTCAATGCCCCCCCCATTGCCTACAAAATATACACGATCGTGTATATTTTGTAGGCAATGGGGGGGTAGTCTTGGCTGATGGAGAGAATAATCCTTATCACAAAACTCTCCCCGCGGGGAGAGTTTTGATTATATATGAACAAAAAAACCAGCCTACGTTGTCTGCAATGTCTTAAGATTCCACTGCATTTCTTCTAGAAATCCATTGAGTGTGGTCTCGACAAGCGCGTCATAATCCGGAATACGCTCGCGCACAAACGCTTCTATTTCTGCCGGCTCTTTGCTTGATTCCTGAAGTTTCAAAAGCTCATCTTGATCTTGCGACGACAATCGTTCTGCGGCTTCAA
Organism: uncultured Candidatus Saccharibacteria bacterium; assembly: GCA_964361015.1. Taxonomy (GTDB): domain Bacteria; phylum Patescibacteriota; class Minisyncoccia; order Sungbacterales; family HO2-52-23; genus CAYHZE01. Next base: position 7,967 of record CAYHZE010000034.1, read on the forward strand.
CCGCAATGCGTTTGAGCGCAACTTCGGTCATTTGACTTAATAATTCAACCCGCAGTTCCTGTGGGATGGCTGATACATCAAGACGATCAAGCGTTGATGCAATAGTATTTGTCATAAACTTTTATATATGTCATTCCAAGCGATTGCGGGAATCTCCATCTACGCTGAAGCTTCGGTGGATAGGTACCACCTCACAACCGTAATGCTTGCCCGATGAAGCCTCGGCGAAGGCGGGGATTCCCGATTAAGTCGGGAATGACATGAAAAAAAATATTATCGAGAATTTTCAAACGCACCAGTCTGCGGATTCACCTTACTCAAAAACTGTCCAATAGTCATATCGCGCGCCGCAGAATTTTTTGGAATACCTGCCTCATCAAATCGCACATGCGCCCGTTCCATTGCCTCTCGCAAATGTTCCGCGAGCTTGATCTGACGCACTACCGCGCCCCACTTATATTCGTTTTGATGCGGCAAATTAATATCAATACCCGCGCCGCCCCGGCCAATATCATAATCACGCGGAATTTGGCGTAATACATCTTCGACGTGCGTTGTTTTGTCAGCCAACCATGCATTGCGCTCTTGCGCGAATAATCCAATTTTTTGAAGTTGCAAATCGCTACGTTTGAATGCCTGTACGGACTGCTCGGCGATTTCCGCGGCTTTTTCCGCCTGCATGATCTCCGTACTTGCGCGGCCAAACGTATCTTGGTTTGATTGTCGCAATTCATCAATGTGTTGCTGTACGCGCAGAGATTCAACAGCCTTCTGGGCATGTTGTGCATCCAGCATTTCCTGCAAACGGGAAGATGCGAGGCCTGTCGGACCATGATGTATCTTTTTACCCGTAGAATCCGCCGTTTCATGCATGCCTCCCGCCAATTTGCCAACACGCGGCTCGGAAAATTCCAAAGCGCCAGTCTTGGGGTTAATAGTAAACTCCATTCCTATCGGCATGCGGCGCGCCGCCGCATCAAACATTTTCGTGAGTCGTTCGGGATGTTGCGTGTCTTTCATTGCCTCTTTTACATGAAAACCCGCTTTTTCCAACTGTTCAATCAATTTCTGATGCCCGGACGCATGGGGATGCGCGCGCACGTCATCTACCATCCGCAACCACAGACGATGCGAGGCCCTGCCAATATGCTTGGGGTCACCGTCCCATCCCAATGCTTTCTGCAATTCCGGACGCGCTTTTATTTCTTCAACATGCGCTTTAAGATATTGATTTAAACTTCCTTCCACGCTTCCCCCTTTTTCAAGCTTAAATGAAAGATGATCGGTTTTTGACAAAATTTCTTGCGAGCGACGTATGCCAGCTTGATCTTCAGGTGTTCCATATCCCTCATTAAACGCCATTCTGTTACGAACTCCTGCGCGCACACGTTCTGATCTAATCCGATCTTCCGCGCCAGCCCCTTCATTAAACCCCATTCTATTTTTAATTCCTTTTTCTGTTTGCGCTTTCATCCGTGCAATCTGCTCTTCCTGCCCATACCCCTCATTAAACGCCATTCTGTTATGGATTCCTGCCCGTACCTTTTCCAACGCAAGTTTTTCTTCGGTTGCAAGCACGCCCTCTCTTGCCATTGCCACATTACCTCCGGGTGGGATAGAAGCTTCCGCACCGCCTATATGCAACCATCCGGCTATTTTATGAACTACATTCCCGGCAACCGAACGAGCAACTCTTATTTTATCTCCCGCAATATGTTCAACCCCTTGACCGATTGCTTTGCCTGGAAGCCCAAGCACAACAGACCCGAATATGGCCGCGCCCGCCGCGCCACGCAATGCAATTTCTTTTGATTTCCGACTACCTATGCCTAACATCCGCCCATTAAGTTCATTATTTTCATCACTCAATAATGCCGATAATTTTTCCGCGAGAACAGTCGGATCTTTTTCTTTGCGTATTTCTCTTCCAAGAATCTCATTGACACGCGACCTGTCAATACCAAACCTTTTTATAAGCGCATCCATGCCCATTGCCGCAGATCCCGCGCTTAATACACGCTGTGCCGCAATGCCCACTGCCGCTCCGCCCATCACAAGCGGGATACCAGTGTTTGCGCCAACAAGAAGCGCGCCCGAAATCGCAAGCTTTTGTTTCCATGAGAGTTTGCGATACCCCTCTACCGTGCGATTGGCAAACCGGGATATTTTCTCCCATGCGCCTGATCCTCCTTTTGCTTCAGCCTTCATACGACGCTCAGCAGACCACAATTCATCAGCTTCTTTTACTGTAGTATCAATGAGCGCTTCCCGCAAAAGTGCGGC
>CAYHZE010000035.1:0-10241 GCA_964361015.1 uncultured Candidatus Saccharibacteria bacterium
AACTTGTCAACATCAATATATGTAACCCCCCACACCCTCTTAAAATTAAGCCAAAGATATGTCATTGCGAGGAACAGCAATGACGCGGCAATCTCACATTCCGAGATAGAGATTGCAACACCAGCGACTCATTGCAATGACAGCGTGAGGGGGTCACTGCATACGCGTCAAATAAATTTGACAAATAAGAATTAGGATGTTATTTTTCCTTTTATAGGATAAAAAAATATGTTGTTGGACAACATTTTTCCCACGATCGTATATTATTTGTTGTCCATTATTTATATTGATACTGTAGAACAAGGAGGTCCATTATGGATCTTTTACAAACAATCAAACATCTGAAATCGGACCGAGGAGATGTTGTTTTGACTAATAATGCTTATGGCGGCATACATTCCATGACGGTCCAAACCGTTCTTCTGCGTCCCTCAATGGATGGATTGGTGTATTGGGTGCTTAATCGACAAGAAACCAAAAGCCTGCGGCAAGGCATACATAGTACTCCCAAACTCCGCGGGTGGGGCAATCCCGGAGGAGGGGTTGAACTCGTTGATTGTGTCAATGAGCACGGGGTACTGCATTCATTTGAAAAAACCGTAGCGTCCTGCGGCAAGCGGGAACTCGTAGACGAAACGGGTTTTACGCATTTTGAATTTAAGCGTAATGCCGCATTAGAGCTTCCGTTTATCCGCTATAATAATCCCTATGGGCATTGCGTGATAACTCTTCTTGCTCAGTTATACGATGACCAATCCATACCCGTTAAAGAAGTAGAAGAGATTATGTGCGGTGCATGGTTTGATCTTTCTCTCTCGCCCGTTGAATCATTTCAAGGCAGGGCAGACTTGCCATACTGGTCGCATGTAAGAAGGACGATTACTGTCCTTCGTTATGCGACTCAAGACGCGGACACGAATAATACGGTGCGTGCTATTCATTCTCTCTGGAATCTTGTATTTCCCATCGTTACCCAAGATACAAGATTTCCCCGCGGGCAATATCTCATTTCTCCACCGGATTGGTATCATATTATGCGCATGCTCATCATGAACCGCGTTCATACACTTGATCTGGATTTTATCTATGACCATCTCGGTCACCGGATTGAAGAGAGGCGCAGGCAAGAAAATGATAGTCAACTTTTTGAGGAAAAGTCAAATGTTCTATTGCCCAAGTCAGATTCTTTATATGTACAGCGACCTTCGGAACAAGAAAGAATGGTTGCTCAATATGAAGAAGATTATCGCCGTTGGGCGGAACGCTTGACAATATAAAAAGGAGTCTTGCGGTGCATATTATTTGTATGTATCACGCCAGACTCCTTTTCATTTTTTGTATACTTCAGTATTTTAATCATAATTCAATTACATTCCTGTTTGTGATTTCCACAAGTGCTTGGAATGACAGAACTCTATGATAGTTCTTCCATCCTTCCTCCTTTCCCATGATCTTTTTTTGTTTTTTCCGATCCGGCAGAGCCGATCAGTGCGAGAGAGATCCGGTGGTCTTTCGGATCAACTAATAAAATAGTGAATTCATAGATATTGCCAAGAATAAGTATGTCGCGCATTTTTTGCTCTGTGCCGAATTCGGAAATATGCGCAAGACCCTGAATATCCGGACTCAATTCAACAAATGCTCCGAAAGGATTAAATTTAGTCACTTTCCCTTTCACGACCTGATCTTTGTGATAGGCATCGCTTACATGGAGCCATGGATCTATTTTAAGCTGTTTGAGCGAGAGAGATATTTTATCACCCTGTATGTCAATAATTTTTGCAGTTACCTTATCCCCGGCTTTAAGGATCTCGCGCGGATTGCCTACCAATGTCCAATCAATTTCAGAAAGATGGATGAGTCCCTCAAGGCCGATGGCATTAAATTTCATAAATGCCCCGAAGTCAACCACGCCCGTAATCTCTCCTTCCACAATGTCACCGATATGGTAACTGGCAAGAGTTTTGCGCATTTCTTCTACATCAAGGCCTTTTTCCGTAAAAATAAGCTTGTTTTCTTCGGGATTCAGATCAAGAATTTTTACCTTCAAGGAAGTGCCTACCATTTTTTGAAGTTCCTGAAAAATTCTCTCCTTATCCCCGCCTTCCACGCGGGGGTAATGTTTGAACGAAAGCTGGGATGCGGGTAAAAATCCTTCTATCCCGAGAAATTCCAAGATAAGCCCGCCTGTATTTGCTTTTTTAATGGGGACATCAATAAGCGTGTTTTCTTGCATCATCTTTTTCAGATCAACCCATCGTTTTTCTTTTCCCGCTTCTTGGAGCGAGAGCTCTACATATCCTTCGTCATTGTCAATCTCAACCACCTTCGCGTTAATGCGGTCGCCTATATTTAAGTTTTTGATAATATCCTGTGCGGCCATATACTCCTTGCCGTACACAATACCGGCTCCGCCGGGTCCGAGATCAATAAAAAGCCGTCCGCCGCGCTTCTCAAGGACATTGCCTTCTACAATATCATTTGGTTTCAAAAATACATTTCCCGAAAATGATTTCAGGAGCAATTCCATGGCATGGGGTTTTTTGGACAAAATCCCGCTTGACGAGGCAACCCGTCCATGAACTGCTTGTTCGCCGCCTGTCTCCTGCGTATGTTCTTCGTTGTTATTAGTAGTAATCATAATACTGCATACTATAGAGGAAATCGCATTTTTTGGCAAATATGCTGTCATTGCGAGGAGTCCTGCCGCTGGCGGAGACGCGGTAATTTTACATTTTCAAAAGCGTAATAATTCGCCCATGCGTATCTTACTATGCGCAAAAATATAAAGTTAAACCCACACATGCATCGCATGTGTGGGTCGTATGTTACCCCCCTAGAAATTATTATACGCGGCGTACAGACGGCGCGTTTGTTCTTGCTGGCGCGCCTCTTCATCCAAGAGGTCAAACCTGACCCCTTGGACAAGACACGCTTCCCGTTTCGGAAAAAAAATCCAGCAGAGCAGGTCATTTAATGATGTGCTAAAAATCTCCCTTATTTCTTGCAAAAATGCTCTCATCTTTTTCCCTTTCGTTTGATAGAAATTCCCACACCGCACTGTGAGAATTCCTCTTGGAGAAGCCGTATGCGGCGGCCTGAAAGGTTTGGGGAGCGTTGCCGTTTACCGCAGGTGGTATATATACACCATTGCGGCAGAAAAAACAAGGGCATAGCCAAGGAGCGTTGCCCACGGCCAACGCCCATAGAAATGCCTATGGGCATCGGCCAGAAGCTGGACAAATCCCCGCCACAGCGTGGCAATGACTGTCCGCGCGCCTTGGCCCGCGGCGCCAAGCATTGCCCGCATAATCTCTCCGGCGAACCGGAACGGCCATGCGAGTACTTTTGCCGCCACGCTTCTGCCCCCAACTGCCGCCGCACCAATCGCGACGAACAGCCAGAAGGCGATCAATTGCTCCATTGTCTCTCCTTTTCGGGTTGAGTCTTCATTTCCCCTCCTATTTTAGGAGGGGTTAGGGGAGGTAGAAAACTGGAAGCTGGATATTGGAGGATAGAAACTGGAGGGATGGTGATGATAATTTTCTTCCTCCTCTTTTCCAGCGCTTTATATACAAATTATACACCTTTTTGTATACTATGTCAAGTATTTTAATATAAAATGCTTTATACAAGACGTTTTCTAGCATCTCAACCCATGGAGTAACGGGTTAAGATGGATAGAGTGGTATCATTCTTATCTCCCCTAACCTCGCTCCTTTATCAGGAGGGGAATAGAGAATCTACCATTGCACTCGCTGTGCAAAAGGGCTACCATATAGGTATGGTTATCACATGGTATGGACAAGCGTGTTTTAAGATTCAATCGGGTGACTTGGTCATTGCTATTGATCCGTTTTCTAAAGAAATTGGCTTAACATCGCCTCGTTTTCGTGCTGACATTGCCCTTGCGACGCATCAGCATCACGACCATAACAACCTTGAATCCCTTACCGGAGACCCTTTTGTTATCACCGGCCCGGGTGAGTATGAGGTAAAAGGCGCGTATATTCACGGCATTCAGACGTTTCATGACACAAAGCAAGGCAAGGAACGAGGATTGAACACTATTTATCTTATTGAAGTAGAGGGTATTCGTTTGCTTCATATGGGCGATTACGGCGAAGCGGTGGGAGAAGATTCGCAATTTTTGGAACAAGTGGGCGAGGTGGATATTCTTTTGGTTCCGGTAGGAGGCACCTATACTATTGATGGTAGAGATGCCGCCACGCTCACTAAAGACATTGAGCCGAGGTTTGTCATACCTATGCATTATAAAATCCCCGGGCTTAAGGTAACGCTTGGCGATAATGCCGCGTTTTTGAAAGAAATGGGGGTAAAAAATCCCGAAATTCAGGAAAAATTCACCATCAAGAAAAAAGATATCACTGACGAGGAAAAAACGGATGTTATTGTACTTATGCCTGCGTAGAGCTTGCTTAAAGACTTGTGTAATTTAATGCCTCCCCTAGATAGGGGAGGCAAGGAGCGAGGTATAGGTGAGGATTGGAACATGGAGTTTGTACCCTCACTTATACCCCCCCCTAACCCCTCCTAAATAGGAGGGGAATAGGTCATAACAATATGAAAAACACGCCGCATAACATATTATCGCAATTTTTTCACGATCATATTGAATCAATGCACTCTCTTCCCGAGCATGTGCGCAAAATTTTTATGGTCGCTAGCATGATTTTTGCAACCACGTTCGTAGGCCTTCTCTCATGGCTCCTCTTCCCTCCGCTTCAGGATATAGGATTGCCCTCTTTGAATACCCGCCAACAGGTAACTAATAATTATCAGCCAATGGATGATTTGAAGCAGATTGTGAAAGACAGTAAGTTTGCTAACGTAGTTAAAATCCCCGAGATCGGTCCGGCAAGCGGATTTATGCAATCATTCAAGGCAGTACAAGACTTAATTGTGCCTAAAAATCTGCAAAATCCTCTTGGGCATGCACAGGTGAATGCGTCATGGACTAAATCGTGGTTAACGCCGCTTGCTCACGCCTCGGCAGGTATTGCACTTAAACTCCGTGAAGCTTCTGTACATATATTTCAAAAAGCAAACAATATCTTACTATATATAATAAACATTCTCGTTTTATCCATATCGTATGTAGTATCGTCCGTTCTGCATGTGATTTCGTATATGCTCTATGCCCTCTCATATCTTGCGCGCTTGCCATCATACATTGCGCATCTGATTGATTTATTTATATCCTCTACGAGCCGTATTGTGATTTGACGCTAATTTTTTTTTACCTCATCCATCCATGTCTGATATAGGCACCATTCAAAAAAGAGAAATAACCGACGAAATGCGCGAATCCTATTTGGATTACGCGATGTCTGTTATTGTGGCGCGCGCCCTTCCCGATGTCCGTGACGGGCTTAAGCCCGTGCACAGGCGCATTTTATATGCCATGCATGAATTGGGGCTTGGACACGGAGCAAAAGCCCGCAAATCCGCTCTAGTCGTCGGAGAAGTGCTTGGTAAATATCACCCGCACGGCGATCAAGCGGTCTACGATTCGCTCGTGCGCATGGCTCAAGACTTCTCGTTACGCTATCCACTTGTTCACGGACAAGGAAACTTCGGCTCAATTGACGGCGACGGCGCGGCAGCCATGCGTTATACCGAGGTGCATATGTCCCGCATCACAGACACCCTTCTCAACGATATTGAAAAAGAAACTGTTGGTTTTCGTGAAAATTATGATGCCACGCGGATGGAGCCCATTGTTCTTCCCTCGGCAATCCCCAATCTTCTACTCAATGGAACCATCGGCATTGCAGTCGGTATGGCGACGAACATCCCGCCGCACAATCTCAACGAGGTCATGGATGCGCTGATACACCTTATTGATAATCCTGATGCAACAGGGGATGAGGTAATGGAGTTTATTAAAGGCCCTGATTTTCCCACTGGCGGCATTATTTTTGATGAAAAAACAATCCGTGAAACTTACGCGGCCGGACGTGGCGCTATCATAAATCGCGGACGCGCGGAAATTGAAGAAGCGAAAAAAGCGCATCAGATTGTTATTACCGAAATCCCCTATCAGGTGAATAAATCGGAAATGATAGAAAAAATGGCAGAACTCGTGACTGACAAAAAAATTGACGGGATTCGTGACATCCGGGACGAATCGGACAAAGATGGTTTGCGCGTAGTCATTGAATTGAAAGCCGATGCACAGCCGCAAAAAGTCCTTAATAATCTCTACAAGCATACGGATTTGCAAAGAACATTTCACCTCAATATGCTCGCCCTTGTTGACGGGCTTCAGCCGCATGTATTGTCCGTGAAAAGCGTGCTTGAGGAATTTGTCAAACACCGCATTGAAGTGGTGACGCGCCGCACTCAATTCGATCTCAAGCGCACGCGCGAACGCATTCATATTCTTGAAGGTCTCAAAATCGCGCTTGACCACATTGATCGCGTGATTGAGACCATCAAAAAATCGCCTGACAAAGATGCGGCAAGGGTGAACTTAATGAAGAAATTCGATCTGTCCGATATTCAGGCAACCGCGATACTTGAAATGCGCCTGCAAACGCTCGCAGGTCTTGAACGTCAGCACATTGAAGACGAGTTAAAAGAAAAACTCGCGTTTGCACGCTCTTTGGAAGCGCTTTTGAAAGATTCGAGGAAAATCCGCGAGGTTATCAAGCGTGAATCGCTTGAAATAAAAGAAAAATTCGGCGATGAGCGGAGAACCAAAGTAGTGAAATCATCTCCTAAAGAATTTTCCGATATTGACCTTATCGCGCAGGAAGAAGTCATGGTCGTGCTCACTCGCGGCGGATACATCAAGCGCATTAAACCCGAAAGTTATCGCATCCAGAAACGTGGGGGAAAAGGCTTAATTGGCATGGAGACTAAAGAAGAAGACGTAGTGGAGCGGTTGCTTACCTGCAATACTCACGCAAATTTGTTGTTTTTTACCAATGCTGGAAAAATTTATCAGGTTCCAGCGTATGAAATCCCCGAAGCATCGCGCACCTCCAAAGGAAAACAAATTTTTAATTTTTTGCCGCTCAACCAAATCGAGCAGGTGACTTCCATACTTGCCGTTGATCACAAAAAAGGAAAAAAACAAAAAGAAGAAGAAAAGGAATATATAGTCATGCTGACAAAAGATGGTATAATGAAAAAAGTGGAAGCTTCCATATTTGAAAATGTGCGCAGTAGCGGATTGATTGCCATTACGTTGAATGCGGGTGATCGGCTTGGATGGGTAAAGCTTACACACGGACGCGATGAACTCATTCTTGTCACTAAACAAGGACGGGCAATTCGTTTCAAAGAATCGGAGATACGCGCCATGGGGCGCCAGGCCGCGGGAGTACATGCCATGCGGCTTAAAAAGGAGGATGAGGTAGTGGGCATGGATGTGATTGCCCGTGATGACGCATCGGCAAAAGAGGGAAAAATTCTTGTGATGATGGAAAATGGATTTGGCAAGCAAACCGCTCTCCGGCAATACAAAACCACAAAACGAGGAGGATCGGGAATTAAAACTGCAAAAATAACGTCCAAAACCGGTCCCGCGATAAGCGCGTATATTATCACTGCCGAGGAATCAGAACTTGTCGCCATATCGCGCAAAGGACAAGTCATACGCACTGAACTTAATGCGATCCCCGTGCGTGGCCGCGCAACCCAAGGCGTGCGAATCATGCGTCTTGAAGCGGGTGACGGCATTGCTTCAATTACGACGTTTTGATAATGATGTCTGATTTTTCCTCCCCTGAAGCAGGGGAGGTTAGGAGGGGTATGAGTGAGGCGTATCAACTTTTTCTTTAGGTTCTTGCCCTCACCCATACCTCCCCTAACCCCTCCTATTCTAGGAGGGGAATAAAAAGAGGGTTCCTCCCCTGCTTCAGGGGAGGTTATAGACATATCCCCCTTCCCTTCCGTGTTGAATCTCTCTGATTCATTTATCCAGTTTTCTAAGACGTATTAAAGCATATTAAATTATACCCGTTCATAGATCTCTTTTCATGGATGCGTCAGCTCCCTTGCAAGAAATAAAAAAAATACTTGATCCGGCAACAGTCGTGCGTGGATTCAATCTGCAAAACGGCGATTATGCGGCTGATTTTGGATCGGGAAACGGTTATTTTGTGGTTCCATTGGCAAAAAGCGTGGCGCCGGACGGAAAAGTTTTTGCCATAGATATCCAGCGGGACATGCTTGATGTGGTGCGCGCAAAATCAAAACTTGAAAATCTGCACAACATTGAATACATCTGGTCTGATCTTGAACAGCCCAACGGATCAAAATTAAAAGATGATTTTGTGGATCTTGTGCTTGCCACGAATATCCTCCACCAGTGCGATGATAAAGAAGCAATTATCAAAGAAGCAAGCCGCATACTGCGATCAAATGGACGCTTTGCGCTTATTGAATGGGAAGCCGGGGAAAACGCAAGCAATTTTGGACCTCCCCATGAAATGCGCATATCAAAAGAAACCGCGATCAGTTTATACAGCAATCAATCATTTTCTGTTAAAGAAGAATTTGATGCGGGGAGCAATCATTATGGGATTATTTTTGTAAAAAAACCGTAATCAGAATTTCTACGTTTCGTTCCTCCCCATACATAGCGAGGAGGCAAGGAGCGAGGTATAGTGGAGTTTGTGCTCTCACCCATACCTCCCCTAACCCCTCCTGCATAGGAGGGGAATAGAAAACAAAATCTGTCTCCTCCCCTAGGATAGGGGAGGTTGGGAGGGGTATGAGTGAGGGATATCAACTTTTTCTTTAGGTTGTATCCCTCACCCATGCCTCCCCTAACCCCTCCTATTCTAGGAGGGGAAAAAGAAGTCCAGCGCGTACGCCATCTTTATCTCCTTACCTTTATGACCTCTATGTCCATAAAAACCATCATCCTTTCTGTCGTAGGAGTCATCATCGTTCTTCAGATTCTCGTATTTTTGCGTATTCTGCCCGGAAGGAAAGCGCCCGCGCCTGCAAGCGCTACCCTTACCTTTTGGGGTATTGATGATGATTCCGAAATATGGCGGGAGATCATACAAAATTTTAATGCCAAATTTCCTACGATTTCCGTTATGTATCAGTATATCAATAGAAATGATTATGAAGACATACTGGTGAATAAAATCGCGGAAGGAAAAGGGCCGGACGTGTTTATGTTGCCAAACGCGTTATTTGTAAAAAATAAAAATAAAATAAGTCCGCTTCCCCAAGCGAGTTTGGCATTTTCCCCGCGGGATTTTTCATCAACATTTGTTGACGGCATGTACGAAGAACTTGTCTCTCCCGATGGCTCCATCTACGGCTTGCCGCTTTTTATTGATACACCTGTTCTTTTTTATGACAAAGATGCTCTCAATGCCGCAGGAATTGCCCAGGTGCCGACAAGTTGGGAGGATCTTACAATGGCATCCCGCAAACTCACGCAAAAAAATGCAGTCGGAGAAATCATGAAAAGCGGACTGCCCTTGGGCACCTCGCGCACCATAGATAACTCATTTGAAATTCTCTCCGCTATCATGCTTCAAAAAGGAGACCCTATTATTCAGCGCGCGCAAGAGCTTGAATCGGTATTAGGGGAGAAAGGAACGCAGGCAATGATATTTTATACCTCTTTTGCAAATCCCGCTGATAAAAACTTTTCATGGTCAGATCGCATGCCGCGCTCGCTTACCGCGTTTGCGGAAAATAAGTCCGCGTTTGCCATTGGTTTTTATGAAGATATCGCGCGGATACGGGCAAAAAATCCTCATATTAACTTTGGGATTGCCCCGTTTCCCCAACACAAAGGAGTGGCGGTTCCTGTTGTGTATGGCCGTTATTTTTTTCCCACGGTGTTAAAATTTTCAAAAAACCCCATAGCCGCGTGGCAATTTGTGCATTACCTCACCAGCAATGAAGGATCTGATGCTTATACAAAAAAAACAAACAAACCTCCGGTGCGTCGAGATCTTTTGAGCAAAGGAGCTCCCACTGCGGATCTTGATATTTTTTACCGGCAAGCATTGATTGCCAAGTCGTGGGCCGTGCCTGATGATGCGGCAAGTCGGCGCTTATTTCAAGAGGCAATAGAATCAGTTGTATCAGGGACCCTTGATGCAAGCGAAGCCGTGAACATTCTCAATGACCGACTTAGTCTACTTTTGGCTAAATAGGAAAAGACTTATGTGTTTAGTTCCTCCCCTAGCATAGGGGAGGTTAGGAGGGGTATAGAAAACGAAAAGCGAAAAACGAAA
>CAYHZE010000036.1:0-2141 GCA_964361015.1 uncultured Candidatus Saccharibacteria bacterium
CGCACATACGCCACGATTGATAAGGCACTGCAGGATGCCGAAGAAGCGATAGCCGTGTGGCTTAAAGAAAACGCCTAAAAAGACTCTTGACTTTCTTTTTTGTTGTTCATATACTGATGAAAAGTAATAATAAGTAATAAAAAACTATGGCACGAGAAGTAGAAAACATGAGCATATCACTTCCCAAAGAGCTCAAGGAGCGAGTCAAAGAGCGAGTGCGCGAAGATCATTATGGCACCCCGAGCGACTATATGCGAAGTTTAGTCCGCGAGGATCTCCGCCACCGCGATCAAGAGCGGCTTGAGCAGGCGCTCATAAAAGGTATAGGTTCCGGGCGTGGCATGACTATTACCTCAAAAAGGGATTGGAAAAAGTTTTGGCACAAGAGGCCGGCAAAGGAAGGTAAAAAATAAGCCGAACGCCATGCGTAAAAAACTCTTGTTTCTCCGCATCGCGGAGAATGACGCGCGCGAGATTGAATCATACATAGCCGACGACAATCCGGTAGCCGCACAGCGTTTCCGCGCGGCATTTGAGGAAACCACCGATCTTTTATTGCGTATGCCGCACCTTGGCAGTATGCGGGTTTCCGATAGGCCAGTGCTGAAAGATATACGGGTTGTCCCTGTAAAAGATTTTGAGCGGTACTTTATATTTTACCGACCGGTGACCGAAGGTATAGAGATTGTTCGCGTACTCCACGGCACGCGTGATTATGCCTCGCTTTTCTAAAGAATAAGATGTGATGCAGGCCGTGATACCTTATTAAAATAATTGGGGGATCAGTCATTGCCGCAATCGCCTCAATCGGGAGCAGTATTATTTTCAACCTTGTCTTCAAAAACGACACCGCCTTTATGCTTTCAACGATTCTATCCATTTGTTATTTGACGCCCATCCTGTTTTCTAAAATTATTCTTAGAAATTATAGCGAAGAATATGCACGCATTTTGTTCCGTGAGTATGTGGGTTCCTAATATACCACTTTAAACGTCGGGCTGTCCTCCGGCCGGTGCTTGCGCCGGTCGTACAATCTCGTGGTGGCTATATTTGCATGTCCCAACCACTCCTGGACTTTGGCGATATCGGCCTCGTGATCCAAGGCGTTCGTGGCGGCCGTGGCCCGGAGCGCGTGTGCTCCTAATCGCTCAATGTCCCCAACGCCAATTTTCTTCGCGTAATACCTCACCGCCTTATACACCCCGTCCGTTGTCATGGGCTCGTCTAACTGTTTGTAGCATAGAATATCTTATATTTTGTCAAGTCCTCACGCCATTTTTTAAGGAGAAAATAAACTTATCCACAGCCACGAAAGACATGGCTGTTATTTTTTGATATAATAAAAACATACACGCGAGCTTGCTGTTTGTAAGCAGACGCGTGATATTTTCAGACTATAAAAAATATATTATTAATTATCTCTACGGATTAATCTTAGAAATGCTTTCCGCATATTGAGAGTGTAGAAAAACAGTTTTTCATTGCGAGTCCTTCGACTGATTCAGAATAAACTCCGCGCGGCAATTTTACCTTAATATCATGTATATAATGAATTTAAGGTAAGATTGCGGAGCAGTCGCGAGTTTTACGAGGGATATCTCCTCGCAATGACAATTTGGGGCATTTTTCTCCAGTCTCATATTATATTACGAAAAGATGTTTTTTAAGATATATTCTTTTTTTATGGCTCCTCAACGCAGAAACGTATTGATAAGCGTTATTGTGCTAACGGCATTTGTTTTTGGCACAATGGGGTTTGCCGTGTCGGCACAAGCGATATCTCCTATTCCTAGTGTATCTGTGCAGTATGCTTCAATCGCGCGCGCAATTCAGTCACTTCTCCATTTATTGGAAGTAGCAAAAATAAAAGCAATTTCCAGTTCTCCTTATTTGGCTCAAGTAACGGGAGGTACAACATGTCCATCAGGATACCACTCTATGTCTGATACGAGTGGTAATTACTGTATGTCTGATACAAGCAGTACTACATGCCAACCTGCTGGTGGCGGAGCAATCTATACATGCCCAACTGGCACTACAACCACAAGTCCCAGTCCCAGCCCAAGTCCTAGTTCTACCACCACCTCTTCCTGCACCGCCTCTCTCATTGCTCTGCTTGGCGATGGATGTCATTGGATGTA
>CAYHZE010000036.1:2241-9928 GCA_964361015.1 uncultured Candidatus Saccharibacteria bacterium
GTGGATGCTTTGGAGAATCAAACACTGCGTATGCCACTGCGGGGGGGTCGACGACGACTACGACTACCACTACGACTACCAGTACCACCGGCGCCCTGACTACAACTATCTCCGGAAGCGATGTGGTACTTAATTGGACAGATTTTTATACAGGAGAAAATGAATATAGAATTGAACGAAGGATCGGCTCTACCGGTACGTGGGCACAGGTAGGAACTATTACCTATTTAGCAGGAGGCACAGGTACATATCGGGACACGGCAGTGCCAAGCGGATCGTATGAATATCATGTAAAGCCTTGTACAAGTAGTGGATGCTTTGGAGAATCAAATACTGCGTATGCCACAGTAGGAGGATCATCAACAAGTACGGTTGCCCCAACAACCGCGACCGCAGCTCCGGTAATCGGCAATATCATTGTTTCAAATATCACCACAAATTCGGCAACAATCGGTTGGACTACTGATATTCCGGCAAATTCAAAAATAGAATATGGGATCAGTACGCCCAACACTACGTTGTCTGACGGATCATTTGTCACCAATCACACTATGTATGTAAGCGGCCTTTCTGCTTCTACCACATATACATACAATGTGATTTCAGAAAATCAAGATTATTACCGTACGACATTTTTTAATAAGACATTCTCAACATTATCAAGCGGCGGCACAACCAATACCACCACCACAAGCACTTCCTGCACCGCCTCTCTCATTGCTCTGCTTGGCGATGGATGTCATTGGATGTATACCGATACCTATTGTGACGGCCCCATGACCAAATCGGCAAAGTCAGGAGATACAGTTACCACGCCAGGCTGTTCCGGTAGCACTACCACAACTACAACCACAACCGGGACGGGTGGCCTTTATCCCACACAATCAGGAGCCGATATTATACTCACATGGACTGATTTTTATACAGGAGAAAATGAATATCGCATTGAACGAAAAATCACCGGTGGCACATGGACACAGATAGGAACAACCGCATTTTTAGCAGGAGGCACAGGCACATATCGGGATACGGCAGTACCAAGCGGATCGTATGAATATCATGTAAAACCCTGCACAAGCAGTGGATGCTTTGGAGAATCAAACACTGCGTATGCCACTGCGGGGGGGTCGACGACTACAACTACGACTAATACGAGTTGCAGTTCCTCCCTCATCACCTTGCTTGGTAACGGTTGCCACCAAATGTATACGGATTCAACAGGCGCCACTATCTATTGTGACGGCGCAATGACCAAATCGGCAAAGTCAACTGATACAGTTACCACGCCAGGCTGTTCATATTCCGGTACCACTACCACAACTAATACCACTACCACTTCCTGCACCGCCTCTCTCATTGCTCTGCTTGGTGATGGATGTCATTGGATGTATACCGATACATATTGTGACGGCCCCATGACCAAATCGGCAAAGTCAGGAGATACGGTGGCAATGAGCGGTTGTTCCTCATCACCAGGAGGAACTCCTCTATATCAGAGCGGTTGCAGTGTAAATACATCACAATCATCTTGTACGGTCAATACAAGCTGTAGTTGGATCTCCGGCAGTACCTTTAATTATTGTGATACAAAATCATCATATGCCGGTGATTCAAATTCTTGCCCGGGATTCTCATATAGTCGATGGGACACTGGTGGCAGAAGATATTGTCAAATGAATCAGGTAAAAGTTTGTCAATATACCTATCCTGATTATCTTGATATCGCAAAATACACTACCGCAAGTTGCCCGACGCAAGAGGGAGAACATGTTGCGACAAGTACCCAATCAGGGATTCCGGCCACGCCGGGCGGTTTGAGAGCGGCATTGCAGTCAAACGGCGATGTGAATCTTTTTTGGAATGATTATGCAGTAAATGAAAATGAATACAGGGTGGAATGGAAGAATCTATCGGGAAGTTGGATTGTTATCGGAACAGCGCCCATTGTGTATGGGGGGAACGGTTCTTATATAGATCGTCCATCTTCCGGAAGAACGCATGAATATCGCGTGAGGGCTTGCAATACCGCAGGATGTTCCGGGGAATCCAATTTTGCAACCGTAACAATTGGTGGGGCGAGTAAGATACCGGTGATCACGTCTCTTTCCTTGAGAGCAGGTCCAATAGGGACTCGTGTAACTATTACAGGAACTGGATTTACCACTGTTGGTAATCGTATCAATTTCGGCGCGGGTGTTCTTATGGACATTCCATCGCCGGATGGCATGACCCTTGTATTTACCATACCGGAAGATCAGGTACCGCTTTGTGCAGTGACGGAGCCGCGATGTCTACTGCCTGCTCCGTATAATCCGGTAAAACTCGGGGGCTATCAAGTTTCGGTCACCACTATGGATGCCACAAGTGCATGGTTTTCTTTTTCCGTGACTGAACGCGAAGCTTCGGTATTCGCGGTTGATCTGTCAGGAACATATCCGAAATCAGGACAAACAGTGGTGGAAACAAGTGCGCGTATAAGAGTGAAATTGACCAGAGAGTTTGATTCAAGATCAATGGTGCAGGAATTTTTTCGGCTTATAAAAGATGCCACTCCCACCATACGCGTGAATGGCACATTTACGATTACCCACGATGGATTTGAATTTATTCCCAGTCAAGAATTGGAATCTAACGCAAGCTATACCTATTCTCTTTTTGCCACACTCAAAGACCGCAACGGCATGTCATTACTTCCTTTCACGGCTTCCTTTACTACGGGGAGCGGCGCGGGACGTTTGAGCGGTACTATCAACGGAAAGGTAAATGATTCTGACGGCAAAGCAGTGGCGCGCGCCACGGTATATCTGTTCTCTTATCAGAATTCTTTTTGGCGAACAGTGGAAACTGACGCAAGCGGATCGTTCCAGGCAGTACTGCCCGGAGGAAATTATTTCATTGAAGTACATCCGCCATTTGACAATGTTGATTTAGGTCGTGCCAATCCGCGCGAAATCAAAATTCTTTCAGGAGAAACACAGAACATAGCGCTTGTTTTAAATAAAACCATAAAGGTTATTACCGGTATCGTGTCTTTTTCCAATGGTAGCGCGGTGACAGATGCAGAGGTTAGCGCATATGCAAGCGAAACCAAGCAGTGGAAGAATATCGCGGTAGACGCAAATGGCAGTTATAAGCTTAAAGTCGGAGGAGGTGTGTGGTTTGTTGGTTTGCATCCTCGCGATGCCGATCAAGCGGCGTGGTTGTGGAACGAACCGCCGCGGCGCGTCGTATTTTCAAATGATCAAAATGGAGAGACCAAGACAGTTGATTTTGTCGTACCGGTAAGTAATACCACTGTCACCGTTACTACCGTGGATGACGTAGGCGCGCCATTGAGTAATACAGGCGTAGTGATTGACAGCGGAAGATTTATTCAATCTCAATCATTGAGCAGTTCTTTTTTCGGATTCGTTCCTCCGGAGTTTCGTGTCACCGATTCGTCAGGAAAAGCGGTCTTTACTCTTCGTGCAGGTGCTTACTATGTACGCGCCTATCTTTCCTCTGATCGCGGTTATTTCAATCCCGCAGAACAGCAGGTCACCCTAAGCGGGGGAGATGCAAAAGAAATTAAAATGGTATTTCGCAAGAAACAGCAAACAAGGGCATCTATGATTCGCGGAGTTACTATACTCGAGCAAGGAATTCCGGTGGATGCATTTGTATGGGCTTGGTCGGAACGAGGAGGATTTGTTTCCACCCAGTCTGATGAAAATGGCGTCTTTAGCATTACGGTTCTTCCGAATGATCGATGGCATGTGGGCGCCGGGAAAGAATATAAAGAGTTTGGTTATAAATCAACGGAACTTATTATTGATGTAAAAAATGAACCGGTCGCCGTAGAGATAGCGCTTATTAAGCAAGGAACCGCACCGCTTCCGCCAACCGTAAATGTGACTGAAACCGCTCAAAGTCAGGTCGTGGCGCAAGTAACTGACGGTGCGCAGATGACACTGCCGCCTTCTGCCGCAACTTCCACGAACACCGTACAACTTGAAATTAACCCCACATTGGAAGCGCCTGTACAAACAGGGACTAAAGTGATGGGTACGGTGTATGATGTCACGGTTCGTGATGGAGGTGGAAAAGAAATCACGTCTCTTGCCAAGGAAGCGGAACTCATTATTCCTTACAGTGAGGAAGAACTAAAAAATCAAGGAGTCAGCGAGGATGCGATTGTACCGAGTTTCTTTGACGAAAAGACCGAAACATGGGTTACCATTGATGACTATACGATTGATAAGGAACGCAATGTGATTATTGCTCGAGTCACGCATCTTACCCGTTTTGCAATTACCGCGGCGGCTGACATTACGCCGCCAAGCGCTCCGACAACAATTAATACGCAAGTTCTTGGCGCAGGAAAAATTAAAATAACATGGAAGAACCCCGCAAAAGATTTCAACTATGCAAAAATATATCGCTCGCTTAAAGAAAAGGAGCTTGGTATTGTGAGGGAAGCGGCAATCCGTGGCGAACAATTTGTGGACGAAGATGGGATTTCTGAAAACACCGCATATTATTACACGGTGCGTGCAGTGGATCCTGCGGGCAATGAATCTGTTAATACCGCGCAGACGCGTATTATTGCGGCACGTACTTCCGGGCGCGCAGAAAGCGTATCAATGCGGCCGATGGGCGCTCTCTCGCGTACGCTTCGCAGAGGTATGAAAGGTGAGGATGTAACCCTGCTTCAACAAGCCCTTACGGCTGACGGCGTCTATGCTGAAGAAGCAACCGGATTTTTTGGAAAATTGACCGAAGCCGCGGTGATTCGTTTTCAGGAAAAATATGCGGAAGCAATCTTAAAACCCGCAGGTCTTAGCAGAGGATCCGGTGTCGTTGGACCCGGTACGCGCAAGAAAATCAATAGTATTCTTACGCAATGATGCGCATGGGAAATGTGGCGTGAATAAAAATCGGTCAATCCGCCTCGCCGTTTTTTTGGCGAGGCGGATTGATGAGATCATTACACTTATGCATTACGAAACCCTCCCATCCTGTCATTCCAAAGCGTATGCAGGAATCCAGGCTTGTCCATGCGAAAGATTTGGGATCCATACAAAAGAGAATCTGGATTCCTGCAACCGCTGGAAATGACAAAAGATAGGGTTTTGTAATTTTAAGTATTAAAGATGGCGTTACAAGATGTGTGTGGATAAAATAATAGTTATAAACTTGCCTCTGTTGTTATATAATTAAAAAAGAAACAATTTATCAATAGACCTACTGTGCAAAAAGTTGCTTGTTATCGTATAATATCCAACTGAAAACTCAATTAAAACATTTTTTATACTTTTGCGGGAAAATCCTTTATAAAAAGGGGATTTTATTGGTCCCTTTTTTCTTAGGATTATTTTTTTTATTATCATTCGCAAATTCCTATGCCATAACCGGCGTTCCTGCAACGATCAGCTATCAAGGAAGATTGGCAAATGCGAGTGGTGATTTATTAGGTGGCTCTGGAACTACCTATTATTTTAAATTTTCCATTTGGGATAATACGACTGTTGGTTCTGGAACTCGTCTTTGGCCGACTTTTGCGCCTACATCAGTATCTGCCACAGTTCGGCAAGGCGTATTTAATGTCAATATTGGCGATACGTCCGCGGGCTATCCCACTGCTCTTGATTATAATTTTAATACAAATACTGCAATTTATCTGCAAGTTGAAGTTTCGTCTGATGATTCCACATTTCAAACCCTTTCTCCGCGCGCACGAATATCGGCTTCCGCGTTTTCTCAATTGTCCAATGCCGTCTCGGGTACCTCCACCGCATCTTCCTTCGGAACTACAAGCCCTATTGGAAATTCGGTTGTTACCATAGAGGCATCTTCAACAAACGCTATTGGACTCTCCATTCGATCTGCCATCGCCCAAGTTGCTGATCTTTTCCGTATCCAAGACAATTCCGGTACAAATTTAATTACTGTGAACGGCGCAGGAAGGCTAGGAATAGCCACATCTACGCCAGCCAATAGATTTGCTCTTGGGGGAAATGCATATTTAGACTCCAACAGTATTACTATTTCTTCATCAACTGCAGCCAATCTAACGGTCAGCTATCAGTCGCGCGCTACCACTACAATCCTTGCAAATACCAAGTATGCGTTCACCATTGCCACCGGCACTTCACTTACTGCCCCCATTTTTGCCATTGATTCAGATAACGCATCATCCACATTTTCAGGTATTTTGAATGTCGCTTCTTCCACTGCCACCTCAACATTCAATGGGGGAGTTACCACTGCAGGACTTGCATCAAGTCAAGGCCTCACCATTTTAGCAGGTTCGCTTCGTAATGACAGCACAGGCGGCATCTTTGGATTCAATCTTTCTAATTGCAATGGTGCAGGCACTGATAAGCTTCTTTGGGCCGCGTCAAGTGGACAATTCTCATGCGGTTCAGACGCAACGGCTGGAGGCGGCACCATCAATTCCGGCACTACCAATCGCTTAACATTTTACAGTGGCGGCACAACCCTTGACTCCGCAGACTTTCTCGGCATCTACACCTCATCGGCTCCTGCCCCGCGATTGGGCATCGGCACCTCCACTCCTTACGCCGCTTTTTCCGTTCTCTCCACTTCTTCCCCTCAATTCATTCTCACCGATTCTCCCAATGACGCATCAAAGATCACCCACTGGTTTGCCTCTACCACCATCGGCAACCTGAACTTCGGCATTATCAACAATCTCAACGCAGGCACCACTACATATTTGACCATTGCAAGCAGTACAGGTAACGTTGGGTTGAGTACCACCACGCCCGGTTCTCTTTTCTCCATTCAGGGCGTAGGGAACTTCGTCAACACTACCCTCTCTACCTCTACTATCTATACTGGCGTTCTTGCCCGAGGATTTACCGCTACTTCCACCGGACTCACCATCACCGGCGGAGGCTTGACCAATACCGTATCAGGCACCAGCACAAGACTTCAAGCCATAGACGCAACCGTTCTCAACATAACCTCAACTACTGCCACATCCACCTTTGCCAATGGCATTGATCTCAAAGGCGGTTGTTTTGCGGTAAATGGAGTATGTGCCGGCGTGAATGCGGTAACCCCAAATGTGTTCACGGGGAATGGCACCTATACCAGGCCACCCAATACTAAATTTGCGCAAGTAATTGTGACCGGAAGCGGAGGGGGAGGGGGAGCAGCGGACACAGATGGTACGACTGCTGAAGAGGCAGCTGGAGGTGGAGGAGCAGGCGCTACGACGATTGAAATGCTCACTGCGGCAACGCTTGGCACGTCCCAGGCTGTCGTTGTCGGTTCTGCCGGCATAGGAGATATTGATGTCGCTACGGGTGGCGGTACTGGCGGTACTGGCAACGCTTCTACATTCGGCACCACAATTACTACTGCCAACGGTGGAAGCGGCGGAGTGGGAGATGCTGATGTGGATACTGCCATCGGGGAGGTGTGGGGTGGAGGAGCGGGAGGGGTGGCAAGCACAGATGGGGATCTCAACTTAACCGGCGGCTCTGGCGGCAGTGGGTTTGGAGAGGCTGAAAATGCGCACGGGGGCCCTGGCGGGGCAAGTTATTGGGGTGGCGGCGGCGACGGAGGATTCGCCGCTCTCCCCGGCGATAGAGCGGATAATGGCAGCGCGGGGGTTGCATACGGTTCCGGCGGGGGCGGCGGAGCGAATGAAGATAGTGCTACTAATGCCAATGGAGGA
>CAYHZE010000037.1:0-9780 GCA_964361015.1 uncultured Candidatus Saccharibacteria bacterium
TTTTTGTTTTTTTGCCAATATATTCTGCGACAAGTTCCGGACTTACCAAAACAATGTGGCGGGAGAGGGCATGGGTGACTAATTCTTGCATGAGATTGATTGCGCGTTCAGGCAGTGCGCCTTCAATTAAATACCGAATCCCTGCTTCGGCAATTTTTTGAAGCGCCGGATAAGTGAAGACAATGGTACCGCGGGCTTGTGCTTCAATACGCGGGGCAACATCTTGCAGGATAAGGAGAAGACGATGTTCATCGGGCTCGCGCACTTCGATTTTTTCAAAATGCGCCATGATAGCGGCATCATGTTCGATAAACTTGCGAAATGGAGCGGTATTGGCTATGGCAATAATATGCAGGGTATTGCTGGCTAGGTATGGCTCAAGAATTTGGGCTACGATAATGCCAAGTTTGTCCAGAGATTCTACAAACTCGGGGAATTGTTCTATAACGAGGATAATATCGCCCGCCCGCGAGGATTCGTTAAGGATGTTAACAAGAATTGCTTCTGTATCACCTTTTGTTTTTCCGGTTGCCACAATCGCCGGTCCAGAAATCTGAAATAAACGTTTTGATTCAAGTTCAGGAAAAATTTTCCCTTGCAGGATCCTTTGCGCTAATCCGTGAATGAGTGTTTCTTTTCCTGTGCCCGGCTCGCCTACCACAATGACATTGGCATTTGTTTGGGCAAGGAGCGTGTCTTCAAGAAGCTTGATTTCATTGTCGCGTCCTATGAGTACTAAAGGGTTCGCAGGAGTTGTTTGTCCGCCAACGCGGGTGGCAAATTGCATGAGTGTAAAGACCGGACCAAATCCCCATGTTTTTGCAAGTCCCGGGATACGTCCAAGGGATTCTCGAGACCACCATCTTAACTCCCAATCGTCACGGGTTATGCTTTGTTCAACCCATGTAGCAGTGGCTTGAATCATTTGTTCATCGGTATGTTGAGTAACAAGAAAATCATGAAAGTTCTGGTCTTGATTGAAGAGAATGGCAAACAAGTCAGCCGAGGTAATGTCGCGATCCTGCGGAATCCATGCGATTTGTTCAAGCGATTGATCGGGCAGTATGGGAGTTTCGCGTTTATAGTCCGCGAGAAAATCTCTCAATTCTTCCAAGGATATGCCAAGGCGCATCAAGGTGTTTGTCCCGACGGGAGTTTGAGGGAGAGAGGTAAGTAATTGCGCAAGTGTGGGACTATCTTTGTTGTAAATTCCGTAAAACAGGATTTGAGTGAGAAAATAATTGAAGCGTTGAGCAAGATTGTCGGAGGATAATGCGCCGTTTTTGTTAAATATAGTCGAGCTGATAAAACGATCAACGGCAAACACGGCAAGACGCGCGCCTAAGAGTATCAGAATAGCGCCCGTAAGTTGAGAGATAGTGAATGGTAGCGCGGAAAGAATCGGAAGAAACGCAAATCGTGCTTGTATCAGTATGGAGAGAATGAGAGCTAGAGAAATAATTATGCCTGCCACAGCGCTTGAGGCTATCAATGTTCGCTGAAAATGGCTTATTCGGGATTCAAGATATATTGGCGCAAAAAATTTGTTTTTTTCAAATGCGGATTTATTCATATCATTATGATATTATGAGAACATCATTTTTATACCCATGATCCATAATATGAGGAGAAGAACAGGGAATAGAAACCATAAAAGAAAAAGGATTGGGCCGAGGATACATATAATAATCTGATAGAGTATGCCGCACAAAATCAAGGATATGCGTAAAAAAAATCCCACAATCCGCGCTATCATATTGACGGTTATATTCTCAAAAAAAAGTTCAACATTAAGTCCGCTTCCGGGAGGAGCGGATTCATGAATGCGGTACAGGGGCCGAATAAGCGTTTTAAAAAGAAGCGGGAGAGAAAAAAAATGATACCCGAACCATAGGAGATTCTTCCACAATTCATAAAGTTCTTGCAATGCAATACCGAAATGCCATTGCGTATATGCCGATATGAGTCGTATAGTTGTCATGATATTGTTAGTATACTCCCGCGTAAGCACATAGCGCAATTTTAGAAAGTATGATATATAACATGTAAGATATACGCGAGTGTTTGCCGGAGTAGCTCCGCCTTACGCTTAAATTGCATTTGAGCTTCGGATGGACGAGAAATGCCATTCAAACATTATTTCGCCCTTCGTAGCTCCAATATGATTGGAGCGTAAAAGGGCCGGAGTAGCTCAGTGGCAGAGCAACGCATTCGTAACGCGTAGGTCGGGAGTTCAATCCTCCCCTCCGGCTTTGACGGAGTGCATGCAAATTGAGACTGTGGAAAAATACCAGAAATTGTCATTGCGAGGAGCAGTAGTGACGAAGCAATCTTACCCTAAGTCATATAAATGAATCTATTGCAAGATTGCGGAGCAGTCGCGAGTTTTAGGAGGGATCTCTCCTCGCAATGACAAATTGTTTTTTTAGTCTCAAATTATTAATTATTATTAACAGACCTACTGCGTAATTATTTTTGTGTTGCAATTTCCAGATTTCGCTACAAAAATAATTACGCAGTAGGTCTGACGTATTTATGGAATATATATATACGCAAGAAGACAACAATACGATGCAGGAGGACAATAAAAGCTATGTGAACTTGAGATTTAAGAAACCCAAACCTTGGACTCTTGGCATCGGGATTGCAGTGATTCTCATTATTACAGGTTTATTTTTTATCAAAAGTATTTTTATAGCCGCAGTAGTGAATGGCAGTCCGATCAGTCGGCTAGCAGTTATCAAGGAGCTTGAAAAGCAGGGAGGTAAACAGGCTCTTGAGTCTATTATCAACAAAAAGCTGATTGAAAATGAATTAAATAAGAAAAAGGTGGGCGCGACTCGAGAAGAAATTGATGAAGAAATAAAAAAGATTGAAACGCAGGTGAGCAGTCAGGGCAATACGCTTGCAAGCGTGCTTGCCATGCAGGGCATGACAGAAGAAAAATTGCGGGATCAAATTACCCTCCAGAAGAAGTTGGAGAAGCTGTTAGCAGATAAAATAGCGATCACCGATGCCGACGTTGATGCGTATATTAAGGATAACAAAACAACTCCCCCTAAAGGCGTGAAGCCGGAAGATTTTAGACGGCAAGTCAGCGATCAGTTGAAACAGCAAAAATTTCAGCAAGAGGCACAAAAATGGGTATCTGGCCTTACTGCAGGCGCAAAGATAAGATATTACGTTACGTATTGATGTCAAACAGACGTTCTTTGGCTTGAAATACAAAAACAAAAAAAGTTGAAATAATTTTGAAGAAGTTGTAGTATTGCATCATGCCACACGCAAGCATACTAATGTATTGCTGTCAGTGTAGTTATGCGGCCCATTCGGGAGCTTGCGCGAATTTTTATTGCCATTTATGACATAGAAGATATTGCAATGATGACTATCGCCAGCTCCTGAATAATCAGGGGTTGTTTTTTGTTCTTTTCTAATAATAATTCAAAGAGGGGTCGCGAATATGTGTGATGTATTTGAACTGCATGAATCATATTATGTGTCCGAACTTGTGCGTCAACTCGGCGCGCTCTATGACAAAGAAAAAGAGAAGGGTATGGATGATGGCAGGATCAAACAAGAACGCCGCCATGCGTCTCTTCGGTTGATGGCAATGGCAACAAGATTGGAATCAAAACATTCATGAGTGTTATTGTAAATATGCAATATCTCTCATCATAATGGTAACCCCTCACACCTCCCTCAAATACCCACCCACACACACACCATCTCTGTCATTGCGAGGATCTTTCAGCAGAAAGACCTACTGGGTCAAGAAGCGACGAAGCAATCTAACATTTCGAGATAGAGATTGCAACGCCTGCGACTCCTCGCAATGACAGTGGGAGTATGAGGGGTTACTCATAATGAATTTGACGAAGTATGTGGTGATGTGATATAAACTATAGCACGGTAGATGGTGACCATTTTTTACAACAAGAGAGCAAGGAGAGTCAACTATGAGTATGCCCAATCCCCAGAAAGAACAAATTGGGATTATTCATTCCGCAAATGTTTTACGACGCCATGCCGAGACACATTCAGATCCTTATTTGTATGGTCATGCGGTAACACAAGGGACCAAGTATAAAGTGGATCATTATACTGATGTGATTTGTTTGGGCATCTATGCAGATTTGCAAGCCGCGGTATTCGGCGAATGGCAGGGACCGCCTGATCAGCAACCATCAGTGGCGCCCGAACGTATCAGATCGTGCGTTGAGGCATTTCTTGTGAGAACTGCCACAATGGAAGAACGGGCGCTTCATGGCAGTAGACAAGTTGTGGTCTTGCTGAGAATAGGCGGATTTACGCTCTCAAAATCTTCTGATATAGGAGAAATGTTCTTTATCCCGACCGACCAAATGGGATTCTATAATCCGGTTGTGTAACTGGAGTCCCTATTGAGGTATAACCCTGCACGGCTTGCGTGCGGGGTTTTTATTTATGTGATACCTTTTAAGGCGTTATGGCGATATATTATAGAGGTCATCTGTTGGCATATTGATATCCTAAACCGCATGTTTTGTATCTGGTGGGGCATTTTCTTGAAAAGGAGAAAGAAATGACTGTTATGAAAGAGCAGGCAGTAGGCACGGATTGGGGATGCTACTCAATTGAGTACCCCGATCCTGCAGATAGCGATTGGCGGTTTTCAATGGATTACGATTGGCATACGAAGGAGAGTCCTGCAAAGAATCGTTGGACATGCTCGGAGTCGCCTATCAGCCATGCGAATTGGAGATTGTTGCGAGATATACCGGATCATGGGTATAGGGCGGTGCTCAAAGACTTTGGCCTTGATGAGTATGAAATAAGTTTTGCACAGCTTATAACAACACATCCAAGTCCGGCAGATCTTGCTCGTATTCGGCGCGCAAAGGAAGTTCGTGGCGGTCTTGCATACAAGATCATCATGAATATGCGGAGAGGTTGTCCGAGAGGCGAGCTAGCCGATACGTTTGAGGCAAGACAATAAGAGTTTTTGTTAGAAAGCGCGGCTACTTGATTGCATGTCGCGCATTTTCTTTTTTTCTTAATTTATGATATAATTAAATACATGGAAGATCTGAAAGCAGTACTGAAATCACTTGATGATAAAATCCGCGGATTCGCGGACCGTCTTTGACGCACGTCAGATTCGTGAAGATATATTGAAAATTGAGCATGAAATGGCAAGTCCGGACTTTTGGAAAGATCGGGAGCGTGCGGCAAAATATGGCCAAGAGCTTGCAGTACTCAAGCGTGAAGTTGGACGCATTGATGGGTTGACAAGCGAAGTAAAAACACTTGATGAGCTTTTGCAGATAGCAGGGGAAGATAAAACAATGCTTAAAGAAATTGAATCACGCACGCGGACGCTTGAGCGTGAAGTGCGAATTCTTGCAAATGAACTTTTTTTCTTCGGTCCTTACGACAAAGGTAACGCAATGCTTTCGGTGTACGCGGGCGCGGGTGGAAAAGATGCCGAGGATTGGGCGGCATTGCTCCTGCGCATGTATCGGCGGTTTGCCGAAACAAAAAATTGGCATACGAAAACAATCCATGAACATTGGGGTGAACAAAGCGGCCCTGCCGGATGGGGGATCAAAAATGCCACTATTCTGATAGAGGGGAAATACGCATACGGATATATAAAAAAAGAAAGCGGCGTCCATCGGCTTGTCCGCATTTCCCCATTCTCCAGTCAGCAGTTGCGCCATACCTCGTTTGCGTTAGTAGACGTGATGCCGGAATTTGTAGATCCGGAAGAAGTAGAAATAAAACCGGAAGATTTAAAAATTGATTTTTTCCGATCATCCGGTCCGGGCGGGCAAAATGTAAATAAACGAGAGACCGCGGTGCGCATCACGCATTTGCCAACCGGTGTCACCGTTGCCTGCCAAGTGGAGCGCTCGCAGGAGCGAAACCGCGAAACCGCGATGGGGATCTTGCGCGCAAAGTTGTGGCAGTTAAAAAAAGAACAGCAGGAAAAAGAACGCTTGGGTTTACGCGAAGAGAAAAAAGCAATAGAATGGGGGAGTCAGATACGATCATATGTCATGCATCCGTATCAGATGGTGAAAGATCATCGCACAGATGTGGAAACATCGCAGATTGATAAGGTATTGGATGGGGAGTTGGAGGAGTTTATTGAGGCGGAGATTCAGAGCAGTTTGTAGTTTGTAATGAGTAGTTTGTAGATAGTAAAAAAATAGCAAGATTAAAAATGAAAATTAAGTCATACCGTGATCTTATAGTTTGGCAAAAGTCTATGGATTTGGTTATAGATATTTATGAAATGACAGAGAAGTTTCCGAAGTCTGAAATTTATGGTCTTACATCTCAGATGAGGCGTTCTGCTGTGTCTATACCTTCTAATATTGCTGAGGGTAGCAGACGAAGTTCAAGAAAAGATTTTCGAAATTTTCTCCAAAATGCATATGGTTCCGGCGCTGAACTGGAAACGCAAATTGAAATAACAAAACGTATCCATTTTGGAGAGGAGTTACATTATCAAAATGTTGACGGTATTCTAAGTGAAGTGATGCGTATGCTGAACAGTATGATAAAAAGTCTATATGTAGATTAATTCTTTTCTACAAACTACTCACTATAAACTACAAACTATTCATGATTTTCTTCGACAACGTTTCAAAAGTATATAGCAATAATTCCGTGGCGTTGCAAAACATCACGCTACGGATTCAGGCCAAAGAATTCGTTTCTATCGTGGGAGCGTCGGGCGCGGGCAAGACAACGCTCTTGCGGCTTTTGTTGCGTGAAGAAGAGCCAACCGAGGGTAAGATTACGCTGGATGGGGTTGATATATCTTCAGTAAGGCGCCGTCATCTTCATCATGTGCGCCGCCGCATTGGCACGGTCTTTCAAGACTATAAGTTACTGCCTTCAAAAACCGCATATGAAAATGTGGCATTTGCTATGGAAGCTGCCGGCAAGCGTGATGAAGAAATTCACGAAGACGTGCCCCAATCGCTTGAACTCGTCGGACTTGCTGATAAAGCGGATCATTTTCCTTCGCAGCTTTCGGGCGGTGAGAAGCAGCGTGTGGCAATCGCCCGTGCGCTTATTAACCGTCCGGATGTGATATTAGCCGATGAACCGGCGGCAAATCTTGATCCTATTAATACATGGGAGATTATCAAGCTTTTGCAGAAAATTAATAGTCTTGGGACGACTGTGGTTCTCTCTACTCACGATAAAGAAATTATTAACAATCTTGATAAACGCGTGGTAGTGCTGGACAAAGGCATTATTCAGAGCGATAAAGAGAATGGGAAGTATTTATTATAGAGAACATATCATGAGACTTAAGGTGGGAATAAGAAAAGTCTAAGAGCCTATTCAGTATCTTTTTTCTGACTCCATTTTGCGCTATTTTGGCAGCCATTCCTTCAGACCTCCTCAACGTAGGCACCGCTACGCCTCGTCGAGTCTTTGAGGTTTTTCGCTGCCAGACGCGAGGCGTCATCGCAGCAGCGAAATCGCCTCGCGTCTGGAAAATATCACGAAAATGGCTCTGGAAAAAAGATATTGAACAAGCTCTAAACGCATAAATTCTAGTTTTAACATTTTTTATAACCTATGGCATTCACTACATTCAAGCGACTTTTGAAATCAGGTTTTTTAAGTTTTTTTCGCAATGGTTGGCTTTCAATGGCAACGATCATTGTCATGTCTTTGATGCTGTTTGTTATGGGTAGTCTTATTTTTGTGAGTGCGTTTGCCGCCACGGCATTGCAGATGTTTCAATCAAAAATTGACGTAACCGTATATTTCATAAGCGATGCCCAGGAAAATCAGATTCTTGCGATCCGAAAAGAAATTGAAGCCATACCCCAAGTCGTTGAGGTCGGTTATGTGTCCAAGGAGCAGGCGTTCACGGATTTTCGCGAGCGGCATAAAAATAACGCATTTATTGCAGGTGCGCTTGATGAAATCGGCACAAATCCGCTGGAGGCGAGTTTGAATATCAAAGCAGATGATCCGTTGCACTACGGCGCAATCAGCGATTTTTTGGTAAAAAAGAATTATCCGATCGTAGATAAGATAAATTACCTTGAGAATAAAACCGTCATTGAGCGGCTCACGTCCATTATCGGGACAGTACGGGCGGCAGGGGCAATAATCGCTCTTGTGCTTGCATTTGTAGCGATTTTGGTTACCTTTAACACGATCCGTCTTGCAATCTATACGGTGCGTGAAGAAATCGGCATCATGCGTTTAGTAGGCGCGACACAGTGGTTTATCCGCGGCCCGTTTTTGGTGAGCGGCATACTCTACGGCGTGAGCGCGGCAACGATAGTAACTCTTTTCTTTTTTCCCATGACATGGATGATCACGCCCAAAGTAATACTTGTGATGCCAGGATTTGATCTCTTCCATTATTTTCTCAACAATTTTTTTGAATTTTTTATCATTATGCTCGGATCAAGCGTGGTACTCGGCGTATTTTCAAGTGCAATTGCGATGCGAAAATATTTAAGAATATGAACTTGACAAATTATTCTAAAATTAGTATTATTAATTAAGAACTGATGGCTTTGTTGAATAATTCATAAAAAATGGCTTATCTATGGGGAGGGTGTAAAAACTGGTTTCCCTTATATAAGTAAGCCAAAAAACCGATTTATTCAACAACGTCACTGATTATTATGACAAGAGAACAGCCACATCAAGGAGAGAATGTGAATTCACAGGAATCTATGGAAATGTCGCAATCGTATGGCCAGCTTGCGGGGGTATTTGAAAAAGCCGGTCAATTATATGGCGAGCAAGGCTTGCCAGATGTTGCTGGTCAATTCAAAGAGGATATGAACCGTTTAATTGAAATGAGCGGCAGGAGGAAAGAAGAAATGGATGCGGCGCGAGAAGCGGAAGCAAGGGAAAAAGCCGAAGGCGTGCGTGTGTTCCTTGTCCGTCTTGGCGAATGGCTTAAGGACTCGGTGAGTGCCGGAGGGCACGACCACTTAGAGTCAATTGAGGGTGCTGTCACAAGATTTATGCGTTTAAAGCCGGGGGATTATGCATATCCAAAAGGCGAAATAGCGCATCAGGTGGAAAAACTTCTCGATCCGAGAGAAAGTTATCTTCCCGCACGACAAATTCGCGCGGGAAGGACTTCGATTGATATCGAGCGTACTGCATATCTCACGGCGCTCAATCGGGTCGTTTTATGGAAAGAACGAGCTACAAATCCAAGAATCGCGGTAACTACCACTTTTCCTACCCAGATAGAGGTAATGGGTCCCGGCGCATGGAAAGAGTTTGAAAAAGACATACAAAAGGCAAAGGAGTAATCCACGGCATCGGCGGTTTAATCGGTTTGAATTCCTCCTTGTTTTCGTGGTATATTCAAAAGCGTCGCAGGAAGCGGCGCTTTTATCTATTGCGGGATCGTCTAATGGCAGGACAGCGGACTCTGAATCCGTTAATCTAGGTTCGAATCCTAGTCCCGCAGCATTACTGGACTTCGGGCATAGATTTGCCCGATTTTCCTTTTATCCATTGGCTTTTTCGCAGGTTCTAACCTTGCGGCAATTTTACGAGCTTCATTTGCGGCAGTTTGTATTGGGAATAGCAAATTATCCAGAGAAACATTGAGTTTTCTGTCTTTGAGGGTGAGGTCCGAACCTAACGCGGCAAAAATCTCTCTTTTCGCTTCGGGGTTGTTATTTTTCTTTGCATCGGCAAAAATTGTCGCCGCTTTCTCGGCAAAATTGAAACCGCGCTCGGCAATCTCAAGCCAGTTCTCAACTCGCTTGTCCGTATCTTTCAGAA
>CAYHZE010000038.1:0-9636 GCA_964361015.1 uncultured Candidatus Saccharibacteria bacterium
ACTCAATATGGCCTATCCACTCAATGTTCGGTAACCTTTAATGTGGACTAGAACGGGGGCTTGACGGAGGAAAACTGATTTGTTATCCTCTCATCATATCTTTATATGCCTACTATCCATCAACTCATCAAGCATGGGCGCGTATTAAAGCGTTATAAAACCAAAGCGCCGGCAATGTCGCGCGGTTTTAATGTGCTTAAGAACACTCCGACTTTTTATGCCTCTCCTTTTAAGCGGGGAGTTTGCGTGAAGGTCACCACAGTGACACCCAAAAAACCCAATTCCGCATTGCGTAAAGTTGCCCGCGTGCGCCTAACCAATGGCATGGAAGTGACGGCATATATCCCGGGCGAAGGCCATAATTTGCAAGAGCACTCGGTGGTCATGATCCGCGGCGGGAGGGTAAAAGATCTTCCGGGCGTGCGCTATCATATAGTACGGGGCGTTTTGGATACCACAGGCGTGCAGGGTCGTAAACAGCAGAGGAGCAAATATGGGGCAAAGAGGCCGAAGAAATAAGGAATGAGGAATGAGTTGGTAGCTTGTAGAAAAAGAAACGAATTTTTTCTACAAGCTACCAGCTAATTCTTAAAAGTTGGTTAATATGAGACGCAAACGAAATTATACGCGGGAAATACTTCCTGATCCGAAATACGGCAATGTCATGCTTGCCAAATTTATCAATTACACGATGATCGGCGGCAAGAAGACCACGGCTCAAAAAGTGGTGTACCGCACATTTGATGTAATTGAAAAAAAATTCCATCAAGATCCGATGGCGGTATTTGACGCGGCATTGCGCAATGTGGGTCCGACAGTAGAGGTAAAATCCCGCCGTATCGGAGGTGCTGCGTATCAGGTGCCGCGCGAAGTAAGGGGAGAGAGAAGAATCGCGCTCGCATGCCGATGGATTATCGGCGGAAGCCGTGCCAAAAAAGGCCGCCCCATGCACGAAAAATTAGCCGAAGAACTGCTCGCCGCGTCAAAAAACGCAGGCAATGCCATTAGAAAAAAAATGGACATGCATCGGATGGCGGACGCAAATAAGGCGTTTGCGCATTTTTCGTGGTAGGAAATTTGTGTCATAATAAATATATGGAAAATATCACTATTACTATTCCGAAAAAAATGCTTGCGAATCGTTATGCAAACAAGCAGTTAATTTTGGTTGAACCCAGTGAACTTACGAAAGAAGCGAGGCGACGCTTGGAGTTGGCAGACGCATTGGAAGCATCGCGGGCTGCACGACGAGAATGGAAACAGGGAAAGACGCGACAGATAAAAAGTTTGAAAGAATTGATGTAGCTCATGTATGGCCCGCCTCATCCATCGCATTGATATTTCTGCGCGCTTTGAAAAAGAGTTTAACCGCCTGCCAAAATATATTAAGAAATTGGCGCATAAAAAAGATGCATTGTTCCGAATGAATGCATTTCATCCGTCGCTAGAGACGCACAAACTGAATGGTTTGTTAAAAGATGATTGGGCGTACTCGGTTAACGAGCATTATCGGGTTCATTTTTATTTTGTTAATGATCACACGGTGGTATACATCAGTATTGGCACGCATGAGATTTATAAATAAAGCATTTGCGCATTTTTCGTGGTAACATATCAAATATGGAAACTATTACTATTACGATTCCAAAGAAAATGCTATCAGGACGTAATGTCGGACGACGGCTTATTGTGGTTGATCCGAAAGAGTTTGAAAAGGAATTACGGCGTAAGTGGGAAGAAAAAGATGCGTTGGAAGCTGTGCGTGTGATGGAACGGGAAAAAAAACAGGGCAAACTTCGGACGCTGAAGAGCTTAAAAAATTTGATGAAAGATAAGTAAGAAAATCATGAAGCGACCGATTAAGAAAGTTGTTTTTTCTTCGTATTTTCAAAAAGAATTTGATCGTCTGCCTAGACAGATTCAAAAATTAGCTGATAGAAAGAATGAAAGATTTTGCGAGAATGCGTTTGATCCATCGCTTGAGACCCATACATTAAGCGGTAAGTTTGAGGGTGATTGGGCGTATTCAATAAATCGTTCATATCGCGTCCACTTTCGATTTTTTGATAACAGTACTGTTGTTTATATCAACATAGGCACGCATGAGATTTATAAATGATGCATGCGCCAACTTTTCGTGATAACAAAAAGTTTCGTATGTTAAAATTACTCTTTATAGCCTTTCTTGTATCGCTTTTTCTTCTGTATGGCTATGCTTTTTATTTAGGTACAGTGGGGTTTTCTGGGCATCCTGGATTTAGGCTGTGCAACGAGTATTCGTACGCTTCGAGTAGAATTAACGGAATAAAATGTCTTCCCATTATTGGTCATTTTTTGAGTTATTCTGTCGGTGTGATGCTTATTGTCATGTTTTCATACGGACTCGCCTTCTTAATTCCTTTTTGCCTAGTTCTTCTATTTGGACTGATGTACAGAAAATATTATAAGCGCGCCGAGACAGTGCTTTAATCGTATGGCTGAATATCCTCTCGAACACATTCGCAATATTGGCATCATTGCCCACATTGATGCCGGAAAAACCACCACCACGGAGCGGGTGCTTTTTTATACGGGGGTTTCGCATAAAATCGGGGAGGTGCATGAGGGGACAACGGTGATGGATTGGATGGAGCAGGAACGTGAGCGCGGGATTACGATTACTGCGGCGGCCACCACCTGTTTCTGGCGGCCTTCTTATATTGAAAAAGAAAAGCAAAAAGAGCATGAGTACCGCTTTAATATTATAGATACGCCGGGACATATTGATTTTACGGTGGAAGTACAAAGGAGCTTGCGCGTGCTTGATGGCGCGGTGGTGGTGTTTGACGGCGTGGCGGGCGTAGAGCCGCAATCGGAAACCGTGTGGCGCCAAGCGGATAAATACAAAGTGCCGCGAATTTGTTTTATCAACAAACTTGATCGCATGGGAGCTTCGTTTGATCATTCGCTTAATTCTATTTATGAACGCCTTACGCCTCACGCAGTTCCGGTAACTATTCCTATAGGCCACGAAGCCGAGCATGAAGGAGTGATTGATCTCATGCGTATGAAGGCGGTACGGTTTGAAGGAAATCTTGGTTCAGATATTATTCTTGAAGATATTCCGGCAGATCTCAAAGCTTATGCGGATAAGTGGCATCAGAACATGGTGGAAAAAATTGCGGAAAGCGATGACGCGCTTACACAAAAATATCTGGAAGAAAAAGAAATTTCCATTGAAGAGCTACGCGCCGCGCTCCGCAGGGCAACCATTATGTATAGATTAGTGCCTGTATTTGCGGGATCAGCATTGAAGAATAAAGGCGTACAGCTTGTTCTTGATGGCGTGATTGATTATCTGCCATCCCCGGTTGATTTGCCTGCGGTAAAAGGAATCAATCCCGACACAAGCACGGAAGAATTTCGCGAGGCAAACAATGATGCGCCATTTTCCGCGCTTGCATTCAAACTCCAATCCGATCCGTATGTCGGACAACTCACGTTTTTTCGCGTGTATTCGGGCGTGCTTAAAGCTGGCACGTATATTTTGAATTCAACGAAAAACGATCAGGAGCGCGTGGGACGAATTTTGCGCATGCATGCCAATACGCGTGAAGAATTGACCGATATTCAAGCAGGCAATATCGGTGCGCTTGTGGGGTTAAAAAATACTCATACCGGCGATACGCTTTGTGATCCCGAACATCCGGTGGTACTTGAGAAGATTATCTTTCCCGAACCCGTGGTATCTCTCAAAATTGAGCCGAAAACAAAAGCGGATCAGGAAAAAATGGGTATCGCGCTTCGCAAGCTCTCGGAAGAAGATCCGACATTTCGCATTAAAGGGGATTTGGAAACCGGCGATACGATTATTTCTGGCATGGGTGAGCTTCATCTTGAGATTCTTGTAGACCGTATGAAGCGGGAATTTAGCGTGCAGGCAAATGTGGGCCGCCCGCAAGTTGCGTATAAAGAAACAATCAAGAAAACCGCGCAAGCCGAAGGAAAATATATCAAGCAATCCGGGGGCCGCGGACAATACGGCCATGTGTGGTTGCGCATTACTCCGCAGGAACGCGGCAAAGGATTTGAATTTGAGAGCGAGATAAAAGGAGGTATTATTCCCCAGGAATTTATTACACCGGTGGAAAAAGGTGTCAAAGAAGCCATGGAAAAGGGCGTGATTGCCGGATTTCCGGTAGTGGATGTAAGTGTTGCCCTTTACGATGGGTCATTTCATGAGGTGGACTCATCCGAGGCCGCGTTTAAGGTGGCAGGATCTATCGCATTCCAAGAAGCGGTCAGGCGCGCTGATCCGAAAATTCTCGAGCCTATTATGAAGGTGGAAGTGGTAACGCCAGAGCAGTTTTTGGGCGAAGTGACGGGAGATTTGAATTCTAAGCGTGCGCGAATTGAGGCAATGGATGACCGCGGTATGGGAATCAAAGTGATTGACGCAAAAGTTCCATTGTCGGAAATGTTCGGCTATGTAACGATATTGCGATCATTGACTCAAGGACGCGCAAGTTATACCATGGAATTCGACCACTATGACGAAGTGCCCAATAGCGTGGCGCAGTTGATTGTTGAGGGGAAAAGATAAGAAATTCATAAAAAAATCACGCCAAGGCGTGATATAAAGAAATGACATTATGGATTTTAGCCCGATAGATTCGATTCATCAAAATCACAGACATGCGTGATGGTAAAATATTCAGAGGCGGCTGATGTAGAACAAATACAATCAGATACACTTAAAATATAATTCTCTGCATGATAGTTCTCATGCTTTCGGTGCCATTCCTGTACTATCTTGTAAAGGTACTCGATCTTATTTGTTCGGCTTGTCTGCTTAAAAGAAAGAAATGTGGTCTGCATAAACTTCCCCTTTTCTCCTTTATTATCTTAATCGATCAAGCGTGTGTATTCCCATCCTCATAAATAATACTAAAGAAACATATGGATTTTGTCAAGATAAAAAATATGGTTCAGGAAAACGGCGACAAGATAATTTTTATGGAGAACGGCGAGCCAGAATTAGTCATGATGTCGTTTGTCGAATATGAAAAGTTGGCGCGTCTGCATCTTCCGGATCAAATACATGGAGTACGAACGAGACCGAATCCACATGAAGATCATGCTGAAGTGAGGGATATTGACAGTGATAGAACGCGCGAGACCGAATTTTTGACTCCCATAGATACGGGGCCCATATGTACCGTTTCAGTGGCAGGATATGATCGGCCAATTGCACGAGAGCGAGAAGACGTATCACGTATAGCTGATATACGGCTGGAAGATTTGCCGATATGAAGATTATTTTCACCGATCACGCGCGTAAACGCATGCAAGAACGAAGTATCCCCGAGAAAGAAATTATAGAGTGCGTTCTTCGCTCAGATAGAATTTTCAGAGATGATATAAATATAAACCGGTTCCAAAAATTGTTTTCACATGGTATTCTTGAGGTAATTGGAAGATATAAGGGTGCACATTTTATTGTGATTACTACTTATTTTTTATGAAAATTACTTACGATAAAGAAGCGGATGCTATGTATCTTAATATAGCTCGCGGAAAAGTCAAAAAAACCCTTGCAGTAAATTCGCGAGTGATTGTTGATATGGGAGAGAAGGGAAAGATAGTTGGCATAGAATTATTGTTTGTCTCCGAGAAAATGTCTAAAAAGAGTTTACGTTCAGATTTGGCTGGGATGCCGATTATCGCGAGATAGATTCTGTTTTTGATTCAATACTTTATTTAATAATGTCCCCAGAATTAAAAAACGAAAAATTCATACTCGGTGGGATACTTGCAATCGCGTTGTTATTGGGTATCGGTTTTTGGGGATATTATACCGTCAGACAACCGCAAGAGATGCTTACTTCACCAAGTCCATCTCTCTCTGCGCCCGCGGAAAGCTATAGTTCAAAACTAAAAGTAACATTTACCAGCGACATCTATCCGCCCGATACCATACAAAGCAATCCCCGTCTCCGCCGCTATATAGGAAAAATTCAAAATATAGGGGAACGCACTGTTGATTCTGTACAAATTCGTGTTATTTATTTTGATAAGAGCGAGAATGCCCTTTTTGAGCAGCTTGTTGCAGTAACCACCACGCTTAAATCCAACTTCATTCAAGAGTTCCCGTTTGGCGGTCTTGAGGTGCCGACTGATTGGTCAGGAAAGGTTGACTATGAAATTGCGAAGTTTCGTTTTGCAGACACACAAAAGGTCGAGGTTCTGCCACGCATATATTATGATCACTGGCGGCTTGAACAACCGCCTCTTCAACAGATATTATTTCCTTTTTAAGTATTCATTATGATAACTATCCTTCCTTCACGCCAGCACTCGTTCACTCTTATTAACTTTATCATCGGCATGATTATTGCCGCGGTGTTAAGCATGCTGTTGGTGCTTGGGTTGCGCATTTTTATTCCTGCTCCCGAGTATCCTCGGTATAATGATGAAGTACCGAAGCAGTGCCCCGTCAATGATCCGTCATGCTATCAGCGCCAACAAGAAGAATCGCGACGTAAACAAGAAGCATACGAGGTCAAAGCAAAAGATTACAGCGGACGTATTTTTATTGCCGCAAACATCATGGGGCTCATTCTCTTGATAGTCGGCATTATTATCTTCTCAATGGGTTTCGGCACAAACATAGGCGCTGGCATTATTCTTTCCGGCGGCTTTGGGATTATCTACGGCTACACGCTCGGTTGGGCCGGAGCAGCCGATGGGGTCAAGTTTATTTTTGGACTCATCATCGCGGCGTTGGTAATCTCTGGCGGCATTACGGTCAATCGCATGCGTTCGCGCATGATTGCCGCGCCGCCTACGATGTGATTGTCCCCATCTTGGATAAGAGCTATGAGATATTGACTCTTTTTAAGTATTTGTGTAGTATAATAATTATTATTGAATTTAATTTTTTTTTGCTTTCATTGGCTTTATCATAAAGCAAAAGACAGAGCGGAGTGGTTAGATTACCTTTGTATAGGCAATGTGACCAGTCGAGACTCTTGAATAGACACCTATGGCAGAAGCTAAAAAATTTGAGCGAAACAAGCCGCATTTGAACGTAGGCACCATTGGTCATGTTGACCATGGAAAAACTACATTGACCGCGGCAATCACCAAAGCGTTGAGCCTTAAAGGGTTGCCTTCGCGTGTGGAATCAGTTGATCAGATTGATAATGCGCCTGAAGAAAAAGCGCGCGGCATTACGATTGCATTACATCACTCTGAATACGAAACCGAGAAGCGCCATTACGCCCATATTGACGCTCCGGGACATGCTGATTATATAAAGAACATGATTACAGGCGCTGCGCAAATGGATGGAGCAATTCTTGTGGTATCCGCCACTGACGGCCCCATGCCTCAAACTCGCGAGCACATCTTGCTTGCCCGCCAAGTCGGGGTGCCTGCTATCGTAGTATTTTTGAATAAATGCGACATGGTGGATGATCCTGAATTGATAGATCTCGTGGAGGGGGAAGTGCGTGAACTTCTCAAGAAATATGAATTTCCCGGCGATACCACACCGATTATCCGCGGGTCTGCCCTCAAAGCGCTTGCGGGAACTTCGGTTGATGACGAGTGGGTAAAAAAGATTCTTGAACTTACTGACGCGGTTGATTCATTTATTCCTGATCCGGTACGCGATATTGACCGTCCGTTTCTTATGCCTATTGAAGATGTTTTTTCGATTGAAGGGCGCGGGACCGTGGTTACGGGGCGCGTTGAGCGCGGGAAGATCAAGGTGAATGAAGAAGTGGAAGTTGTCGGCATGCGCGATACCCAAAAAACAACGGTTACGGGTATTGAAATGTTCAATAAGTCGCTTGACGAAGGGATGGCCGGAGACAATGCGGGAGTTCTGCTTCGTGGACTTAAGAAGGAAGACGTAGAGCGCGGACAAGTGATTGTAAAACCGGGTACTGCTACGCCGCATACTGAATTTGACGCAGAGGCATATATATTGACAAAAGAGGAGGGTGGTCGACATACGCCGTTTTTTACCGGATACAAGCCCCAGTTTTATATTCGCACGACTGACGTGACCGGAGAGGCAACATTGCCGCAGGGAACTGAAATGGTTATGCCGGGCGATACTGTCACCTTTGCGGTAAAACTTGTGGTGCCGGTTGCGCTGGAAGAAAAACAGCGGTTTGCGATTCGCGAAGGGGGCAAGACCGTGGGGGCCGGAGTGGTAACTAAAATTTCTAAATAGCGTATAGCGAGAGTAGCGTATAGCGTATAGTTTCTAACCGCTAATCGCTAACCGCTCACCGCTCATTGGTTCCTTGGCAACAAAACAGCAAGAAGAATTAAAAACTCGCCTTCGCATCAAAGTTCGAGCATACGACTCGAAGATAATTGATAATTCAGTCAAACAAATCGTGGATACCGCGATTCGCAACGGCGCGGAAGTCGTGGGGCCAGTGCCGCTTCCGACTGAAATGCATAAATATACGGTTAATCGTTCAAGTTTTGTGCATAAAAATGCCCGCGAACAGTATGAGATGCGCGTGCACAAGCGTCTCATTGATATTCTCAATCCAACGCCAAAAACCATCAATGCGTTGACGAATTTAAATCTTCCTGCGGGCGTGGATATTGAGGTAAAGATGATGTAAGCTGTTTTTTCTACAACCATGGCGAAAAAAATTACAATTGAAGATTTGGCGGGAATGGTGAAGCGCGGATTTGACGAGACGCATGCTTATATGGACAAGCGTTTTGATGATACGCATGCTTATATGAATAAGCGTTTTGAAGCTGTTGATAGACGTTTTGATGACATGGATAGACGTTTTGATCGTATTGAAAATCTTATTTTGAAACGCCACGAAGAAGAAATTGAACATTTGAAAATCAGGATGAAGGATATTGAAGATTTGCTTGCCATACCTCTTAAAAAGTAGTTGCATCTTTCAAATATCCTTCGTGAGTATAAAAAATATATTCGCGGAGGATCTTGAGTGATTCACCACTCATCATAGGGTTGTCGCCTGTGAAAATATTGTATCAGCGTAAGAGCCTGTTCATAATCTTTTTCCCAGAGCCATTTTAGTGATATTTTCCAGACGCGAGGCGATTTCGCTTCTGCGAAATACGCCTCGCGTCTGGCAGCGAAAAACCTGAAGACCGACGAGGCGTAGCGGTGCCTACGTCGAGGAGGTCTGAAGGTTTTGTAGCCAAAATATCGCAAAATGCAGTCGCGAGAAAAAGATTATGAATAGGCTCTAAGTACCATTTTGGCACCTTTCGTTACATAATATATGCTGGGAGGCCAGCTTTTTTGTTTGAGTAATTGCGGGAAACGCGATACTCATATACTAATACATACGAATTATACAAATGAAATAAAGCAAAAAATTCTTTATTTCGTATCATTCGCATGTATTAGTATATTAGTATCTCATTATGCCTATGAAATTTTTACTGGGAGAGAAAATAAATATGTCGCAGTTATTTGACGCCGCGGGAAACGTGGTGCCAGTTACGCTTATTCGCGCAATGCCTAATACAGTCATTCAAGTGCGGACAAAAGAAAAAGATGGCTATGAGGCATTGCAGGTTGGCACGGGGGCAAGGAAAACAAAACGTATTGCAAAACCGCAAGCAGGACATTTTAAAGAA
>CAYHZE010000039.1:0-9561 GCA_964361015.1 uncultured Candidatus Saccharibacteria bacterium
GCGGCCCCCATTACGCGCGATATACTCAATTGGTATTTTGGCGATCGGGGAAAAACAGGCAGTGATGCGAATTCGACATCAACTATATCGGAAATATTACCGGAGGCATCATCAAGCACGCCGCAAAATTGACATTCCCGTGACTATGGTGTTATCATAAAATCGGTACATTATTTCAAAGCCTTGAAGAAGGAATCTGCAATGTTGCTATGGCAGGGAGTACTTGTGTCAATAGGGATTGTGGTGTTGGCAGTGCTTTGGTGTAAGCTCTCTTCATCTATGATGAGAAATTCACAGGGTTAGAGGGGGTCGTATTATGGACACGACAGGATGGATTGTTACAGGATGGATTGTTCTTGTAATCGTGCTCATTGGTGTAGTTTTTTTGTTCAACAGACCCAGGAAGAAACCTACGCAAAGCAACACGGCGCAGACAAAGCCGCGTCCTCCTGAAGGGAGTGGGGCTCGCCAACCACAGTCTCAACCTCGTCCTCCCGGACAAAGCGGAAGTACTCAACGGCGTCCATGAGACGGGGAAGATGCGTCTCTTTTCATTGCTATGTGTGGAAGCTATCATGCTTCCACACTTTTTTAAAAATTATCCACACCCATACGACTTGACGCGCGCGCGAGCATTCAGTACACTTGTACTCACGTTAGTATTTGGAATTATTCAGGGACTTATTTATTTTTTTATGCCCGAATATATCTCCGTGGAAGGACTTGAAAAATTAAAGCAGGAGTTACATGGTTTGAAAACAACAAGACGGCAGGAAATTGCGGTGCGTCTTGAACATGCAAAAAGTTTGGGTGATTTATCGGAGAATGCCGAGTATCAGGAAACGAAAGAGGAGCAGGCGCTTCTTGAACGTCAAATCATTGATTTGGAAGATATGATTCGCAATGCAGTGATGATTAAATCGGATCGGCCTATGGATGTGGTAACCGTGGGTTCAACCGTGGTGGTAGACGCGGGTCACGGACCGGAAACATACAAAATCGTGGGGTCCGAAGAAGCAAAGCCCATTGAGGGGAAAATTTCAAACGAATCGCCGCTTGGCAAGGCGTTTCTTAGGGGTCGGGTAGGGGATAGCGTAAAGGTAAAAACACCCGGAGGCACAGTTGAATATAAAATTTTGGAAATAACATAGATGCAAGAATCTGGATCCCGCATCACATGCGGGATGGCAAACGTAAGACACTCTTCATCAAGTTCGCCACGTAACGGAGTCTTGCTCCTTTTTTTATTTTATGATTTAATGTATCAAGATCATTTCACTGTCATAGGGGAGGAAGGACGATGGGGACGTCAGGTAATATAAAGTCTTTTGCGTTTACGCAGGGCAATAGCAAGTCAAAGCCAAATGAGGACGCATATGGTTCTACCTGCGACAAAGGAAATTATTCTTTTGCCGTCGCAGACGGCGTAAGCAGAAGCATATATGGCGATGAACGCTATCCGGCTTGTGCATTGCCCGCGGCAGAAGCATTGTGCAGGATAGCTGTGCCCGCGCTTGCAGAAGGACTACCTGTGCGCGAATCATTTGCGTTTGCAAATCAGGAGATTGCGCGGGTGAATCAGCGCGCAGGAATCATTCCTGAAACTGTTGACTATTTAGCCAATGATTACCTGTGTTGTGAAGGCTCGGCAGGGGTTTTGCAATTACAAAAAAAATATCCAAAAAGATTTTATTACGGATATATCGGGGATTGCGGTATATTGGTATATGATAAGAATGTGATGCCAGTGTTTCTTTCTGATAATTGTATGGGTATTTTGGAACAATTCAGGGCGGGTTTTGGATTTAAGAGTAAAAATGATCAAAGGATTTTTTGGAGACAGCATGTGCGCAATCGCCCCGAATCCCGATACATGACATACGGCGCGCTCACGGGTGAGACATCTGCCCTCATGTATGTCAAGACCGGGTCTGTGGATCTTGAAAAGGGTGATACGGTTATCCTGTTTTCCGATGGCATCTCCCCGTTCATTTTTGACTCTAACTTCCGGTGGATGATTATAGATTCTCTGTGCGGTTTGGTGAGTCAGAAGATAGTGAATAGCGTAGTGAGTAATTATATCACGGGAGCTTGCCAGCAATTACAAAAGCAGATGGTAGGCAATCTTGACGATGATAAAACATTCATTGCTCTGGGCATAGATTAGGAGAGAATCTTTATATAACCCGATAGGTTTTTCTGTCGGGTTTTATTATGACGGGTTGAAAACTAATTGAGGGAGAGTATTGTTATATTATCAATGGCAAAAAAACAAAAAAAAATAGTCGTGATCGGAGGAGGGACTGGCACATCTGTTTTACTTGCAGGTCTCAAGCGCTATCCGGTTCAACTCTCGGCAATCATCACGACCGGAGATGACGGAAGCTCGTCAGGGGTATTACGCAAAGAGTTCAATATGATTCCGCCCGGCGACATCCGCCAATGCCTTATTGCCTTGGCAAAAGGAAATTTTGGATATCTCAACGACCGATTTCATAAAGGATTTCTTCACGGCCATACGCTTGGCAATCTTTTGATCACGCTTTTTTATCAAAAAAATAATGATTTTCAGCAGGCGATAGATCAGCTTTTGCAATTAGTTGGCGCAGAAGGTTCGCTTATCCCTATGACCTTGCGTCCGGTAACGCTTGTCGCCACTCTTACCAACGGCGCTACGCTTAACGGCGAGCACGCGATAACGAT
The DNA here is from genome assembly GCA_964361015.1 of uncultured Candidatus Saccharibacteria bacterium. Classification (GTDB taxonomy): domain Bacteria; phylum Patescibacteriota; class Minisyncoccia; order Sungbacterales; family HO2-52-23; genus CAYHZE01. Next base: position 2,704 of record CAYHZE010000039.1, read on the forward strand.
TTCAAAAAAAATTCGTACACATCTTAAAAAATTTTCTCTTATTCCCGCTTCCATTAAAGCAAATCCCCGCGCATTGAAAGCGATTAGTGAAGCGGACGCAATTGTCACTGGCCCCGGCAATATCTACTCAAGCATACTCCCTCATCTGCTTGTGCCGGAAATTCGCCGCGCTCTCACTGTCTCCCGCGCGAAAAAAATATATGTGGCAAATCTTTTTACGCATGAAGGGCATACTGACGATTTTTCGGTTCTTGATTTTGTAACTATTCTTGAGCGCTATCTTAACGTCGGTATATTTGATCATGTGATTTATAATACTGCCCGTGTCGCGCCGGTGTTACTTAAGAAATATAGTCATGCCGTGAAAGCTCCGGTAAGGTTTTCGGCGGAGTTGGGAAAAGATAAGCGGTTTGTCGGAAGACCACTCATAAGTACCGCTATTCGCGCATCAAGTTCGGATCCAATTGCAAAAATTCGTAATCCGTTTTTGCATGATTCAGACAAACTTGCTACAGTAGTGATGCAATTGATTTCATCATAAGACCTACTGCATAATTATTTTTGTAGCGAAATTTTCAGATTTCGAGCGGGTGCTAGGAAAAATTTTGAAGCATATACAGCGTATATGTTGAAAAATTTTTACAACGCTTGAGCCGAAATCTGGAAATTGCAGCACAAAAATAATTACGCAGTAGGTCTATAATACACAAGAATGAAAGCGCTTATATTTGACGCACAGAATCAAGAATGGGCAACATCGCGTGGATTTGAATTACGCGATGTTGCCGTGCCCACGATTGATGAAGTTCATAATCCATCCGATGCCGATGCGGTGCTTATTAACGTTCATTATGCAGGCGTATGCGGCACTGACCGCGGCATCTGGACGCGTTCGGCTTTTCGCGACCAAATACTTCATAGCATTGCTGAACAAGGCGCAGACAGAAGTTATCGCATTATTGGTCATGAATTTTTTGGAAAAGTTATTGGCAAAGGGTCAAGAGTTGATGCAATCAATATCGGTGATGATGTAACGTGTGAATCTCATGTGGTATGCAATAAGTGTTATCAGTGCCTGCGGGGAGAAAAACATGTTTGCGCGAATGAAAAAATCCTTGGTATAAGCCAAGACGGCGGATTTGCGGAATTGATAAAAGTGTCGTCGCATGTGGCATGGAAGACTGATATGTCAAAAATAAGGCCCGAGGTTGCGGCCATACAGGAGCCGTTCGGCAATGCGGTGCATGCGGCAAGCAAGGTTGATTTGAATAATAAAACAATAGTAATTTCCGGATTGGGGCCAATCGGATTATTTCTTATACTTATCGCGAAAGAAAAAGGAGCAAAAAAAATTATTGGCATAGATCCGAATTCTCGGGCGCGAGAAATAGCAGTACGCTTGGGCATTGATCATGTGTTCGCATTATCTTCGGTTCATGGCGGCGCACAGGAGGCTACGCATTCGTATGCGCATGATCAAGGAGTTATTGATGAGATAATGGACATCACAAAAGGAATCGGCGCAGATGTGAGTTTTGAGATGGCGGGATTCAATTCTTCAGTCAATAATTGTTTGTATGCCACGCGAAGGGGCGGAGAAGTGGTTTTGTTTGGCATTAAAAATGGAGACGCTACTATAGAGGATTATAATCGTTTGATTGTGCGCGGGCTCACGCTTTATTGCGTGATTGGAAGACGGTTATGGCAAACATGGGAGACTACGCGCGCGTTATTGGAAGATAAAAATAATGGCATTCAAGAAAAGATATTTGATATTATATTGCATAAAGGCGATGATACTATCGTGCCAATCGGAGCATATACGAAAGAGGTCTTTGAAACAAAAATGACAATGCACCCCAAAATACTTATAAAATTTTCATAGAGGATATATATGTATGTTTGATACCACAAAAAAACAATTTGAAGATGAATTGGCCGATATCAAGCAAAGCGGCATGTGGAAAGAAGAAAAAGTAATTACCGGATTTCAAGGTGCCGCAATTGAAGTTGACGGCAAAAAACTTTTGAATTTTTGCGGCAATAATTATTTGGGACTTGCGGGAAGTGAAGAAATGCGTACAACAGCAAAAGAAGGAATTGACCGCTACGGATTTGGCATGGCAAGCGTTAGATTTATTTGCGGCACACAGACGGTGCATAAAGAACTTGAAAAAGAAATCAGTATATTTTTTGGCACCCAAGATTCAATCGTATATACATCGTGCTTTGACGCAAACACCGGCCTTTTTGAAACCATACTCAAAGAAGGCGACGCGCTTTTTAGCGATGAATTGAACCATGCATCCATCATTGACGGCGTGCGTCTGTGCAAGGCCGAGCGATTGCGCTACGCGCATGCGGATATGAATGATCTTGAAACGAAGTTAAGAGAATATGTCGCGCGAAGCCAAGGCAGGAAAATACTTATTGCGACTGATGGCGTATTTAGCATGGATGGAGAAATCGCGCCGCTTGCAAAACTCGCGGATCTGGCAGACACATATGGCGCGCTTCTTATGGTGGACGATAGTCACGGGAGTGGGGTTTTAGGTAAACGAGGAAGGGGAAGCGTAGAAGGTTTAATGGATCGAATTGATATTCTGACTTCAACATTCGGCAAAGCATTAGGAGGAGCGGGCGGCGGATTTACCGCAGGTCGAAAAGAAATCATTGAGCTTTTGCACCAGCGAAGCCGCACCACGCTTTTTTCCAATTCCTTGCCGCCGGTAATCGCGCATAATGCTTTGTACGTTTTGAAGAATTATGAATCATTATTTTTGCATTTACGCGTGACGCTGGAAAAAAATACGGCATATTTTCGTTCGCAAATGGAAAAACTTGGGTTTACCCTTGGAGGTAATCCGCAAATGCTTCATCCCATTACACCCGTTATGCTTTTTGATGAAAAAGTTGCTACGAACATGGCATCTGAACTTTTTGTAAAAGGTATTTATGTGAGAGGATTTACTTATCCGGTAGTACCGAAAGGCAAGGCACGGATTCGGGTGCAGATTTCTAGCGCGCACACGCGCGAGCAAATGGATAACACTGTGGGTGCGTTTGAAGAGGTGGGGAAGGAGATGGGGATTATTGTGTAGAATAATCTAGTTCCTCCCCTAATAGAGGGGAGGTTAGGAGGGGTATAGAAAACGAAAAGTGAAAAATGAGAAGCGTAAAACAAAAACAGATGAGAAGATAGGATTCTACCACCCCTAACCTCGCTCCTGTGTTAGGAGGGGAATCAAAGTCCGCATGCACAAGTCCTATGTATCACAATATTTATTATGACCCCACAACTTCGGCGCGTGATCAAACAATCACGCGCTATCAAATTTGAAATCAGGCAAGGCAACAAGACGATTGGCCGCGTATATCTCTATTTTATTAAAAACGATTTACACAAACAGCCATACGGACTTGTGGAAGATTTGTTTGTGGATGAGACTATGCGCGGGCAGGGTGTAGGTAGGATATTACTTGAGGCGGCAATTGTTGAAGCAAAAAAGAGAAAACTCTATAAATTGATAATTACCAGCCGCATGGCCCGTACCGAAGTGCATGGTTTTTACAAACGTCATGGATTTAAAAAATACGGTTGGGAGTTTCGGATGGATTTGGAATAGAGAATTTTGTTTGTGATTATGATGAACCCCCGATGCGCATACGCATCGGGGGCTTTTGTTAAGGTTGTATCACTACGAACAGATGCGGTGGTATTGCTCCGCAAGGGACGGTAGCCAAAGAAGGTCCGCCATTTGCCATACCACCCCAGTGGTAAGCAAAACAAAGGCCAGTCCGCGCATCCTTGATATAGTGAGTATTGCTAAGAACTTCTTTCGTGTGATTTCGAAGTCTTTCCGCCTTCTCAGCTTTATCCGATGCAAGAGTTTCTTCTGATTCTGCGCATCCAGAAGCAAGGAACACAAAAATCGTGATACATATAGCCGCAAGAATCTGCTTCATACATCATCTCCTCTGTGTTTTGGTATATGCAATCGAACGAAACTATAAGAATAGTATATAATATATATTAAATTATGTCAATATACTATCCTCACGTTAATTTGCTATACTTCCCCTATGGCACTTGATGAAATTCGCAATGAACGGATAAAAAAGCGTGGAACTCTTTTGGAAAAGGGTATTGATCCGTATCCGTCAAAAACCGAGCGCGACCATGTAATTGCCGATGTGCTCAAAAAATTTTCCGCCGCAACGAAATTAAAAAAAGGAGTGGCAGTGGCAGGCCGCGTGATGGCACGGCGCGAGCATGGCGGTTCGACATTTATTGACGTGCAAGATGGCACCGGGAAAATTCAGGCCTATCTCAAGCGTGATATTCTGGGCGATCAATATGATCTTTTTTTTGACGTGGTGGATATTGGCGACGTGATACAGATACAAGGACGATGCTTTGAAACCCAGCGCAAAGAAAAAACAATTGAGATCGCGCGATGGCGGATGCTCGCGAAATCATTGAGGCCGCTGCCGGAAAAATGGCACGGATTGCAGGATGTGGAAGAACGGTTTCGCAAACGGTATCTTGATCTTGTGATGAACGAAGAAGTACGCAAGCGATTTGAAAAGCGTTCCCACGTCATACGGGCCATACGCGCGTTTTTTGACCGCGAGGATTTTCTTGAAGTGGAGACGCCGATGTTTCATCCGATTGCGGGTGGAGCATTAGCTCGTCCGTTCAAGACGCATCATAACGCATTGGATATTGATTTATACTTGCGCATTGCTCCGGAATTATATTTAAAAGAATTGCTCGTCGGAGGATTTGAAAAAGTCTATGAATTGGGAAAAAGTTTTCGTAATGAAGGGATTGATACCTCGCACAATCCGGAGTTTACGTCTATTGAATGGTACGCCGCATATTGGGATGAAGAAATGATGATGGAGTGTGTGGAGAGGTGTTTTGGATTTATCCTCAAGGAAATTAGCGTGAAGGGCAATATCACCTATGATGGCAAAAATATTTCTTTTGAGAAAAAATTTGCGCGATTTGACTTTAAAGAGATATTGCAGCGCTACGCCCTGATTGCCGATTATGACAGAGAAACGCGCGATTCGCTTAACCTCCGCGCGCGCCAATTAGGCATTGAAGCATCACCCCATGATTCAAAAGGCAAGATTGCCGATGAGATTTATAAAAAAATTTGTCGTCCTTATTTAGTACAGCCGACATTTCTTATGAACCATCCCCTTGATATTTCTCCGCTTGCAAAAAAGCGCACTGCCGATACGGTGCGGCGTTTCCAATTTGTTGTGGCAGGACTTGAAATGGTCAACGCGTTTTCTGAATTAAACGATCCGCTTGATCAGCGCGAACGCTTTGAGGCGCAGGAAAAAATGAGCCAAGAAGGAGAAGAAGAAACCCATCCGCTTGATGAATCATTTATTGAGGCATTGGAATATGGTATGCCTCCGGCCGCGGGAGCCGCCATCGGCATTGATCGCCTTATCATGTTTTTGACCGATACAAAAAATATCAGAGAGGTGGTGTTGTTTCCCACGATGAGGCCGAAGTAAAAATATGCTTGATATCAAATTTATTCGTGAGCATACGGAAGTAATCAAAGAAGCGTTGCAAAAACGCAATATGGTTTTTGATGTGGATTATTTGATTCAAGTGGACGAAAAGCGGCGCACAAAAATTGGAGAGGTGGAGGAGATGAGGAGTCGGCAGAATGTGATGAGCGGGGAGATTGCGGGTATGGAAGGAGATGAGAGAAAAAAATTGATTGAGGAGTCAAGGAATTTAAAAAGAGAAATAGGAGATGCCGATTTTGAGTTAAAAGCGCTTGAAGAAGAGTTTATTTCTTTGATGTATAAGATTCCGAATATACCGGATGCGGATGTTCCGGTGGGGAAGGATGAGAAAGGAAATAAAATTTTACGCGAGGTAGGTCAAAAACCGCATTTTAGCTTCATGCCGCAGGATTATACGGCATTGGGAGAAAAGTTGGACGTGATTGATACCGAGCGCGCGGCAAAAGTTTCCGGTGCCCGCTTTGGGTATTTGAAACACGAAGCGCCGCTGTTGGAATTTGCGTTGATACGGTATGCGTTTGATTTTGTGGGGAGCGAAGAGAATATTAAAAAGATCGTTCATGAGAAAAATCTTGAAATAAGCACAAAGCCGTTTATTCCCGTAGTGCCGCCGGTATTGATTAAGCCGGAAGCCATGCGCGCAATGGGATATCTGGAACGGGGAGGAGATGAAATATATCATTTGGAAAAAGATAATCTTTATCTTGTGGGTACCTCCGAGCAATCCGTGGGACCGATGCACATGGATGAGGTGTTTGAGGAGGAAAAACTCCCGCATCGGCATATTGCGTTTTCCACCTGTTTTCGCCGTGAAGCGGGATCATACGGAAAAGATACGCGGGGAATTTTGCGCGTGCATCAATTTGATAAAGCGGAAATGTTTATCTTCACAACACCCGAATCATCACGCCAAGAACATCAACTGCTTCTTGGCATTGAAGAAGGATTGATGCAAGAGCTTGGCATTCCTTATCATGTGCTTGATATATGCACGGGAGATTTGGGAGATTCTGCGGCGGCAAAGTACGATATTGAGGCATGGCTTCCGGGACAAAACAATGGGACGGGCGAATATCGCGAAACTCACTCAACATCAAATACCACTGATTTTCAGTCTCGCCGATTAAATATAAAAGTTCGCAGAAAAGATGGCGCGCTTGAATTTCTCCACATGCTCAATGGAACTGCTTTTGCAATCGGCCGCACATTGATTGCGATTTTAGAAAACTATCAGCAAGAGGATGGGTCAGTGCGCGTGCCGGAAGTTCTGCAAGTGTATATGGGGGGGATGAAGGAGAT
>CAYHZE010000040.1:0-9335 GCA_964361015.1 uncultured Candidatus Saccharibacteria bacterium
GCATGTGCGCGAGGCGTGTTCTTCATGTATAATAGAAATGGACGGAGGAATAAATCCTGAAACAGCAGTACTTGCGCGGTCAGCAGGCGCAAATCTTATGGTGTCTGCCGGGTATATTTTTTCTCAATCCGACATTGGCAAGGCAATTGAGGAACTTAGAACCTGTTCATAAAAGTAGTAACTATATGGCAATCCCCACGGTACAAGATATCATGATGCGCGAGGTAATATCGGTGCGCCCGGAGACACCGATCTTTGAGGTGTATGAGGCGCTCTCGCGGCACAATTTTGACGGCGTACCCGTGGTGAATGCCGAGAACCGCATGGTTGGAATTATTACGGAGTACGATCTCATTGCAAAAGGATTGTCTTTGCATTTGCCGACTTTTCAGAAAATTCTTTCCGAGCTTTCGATGTACCGTAAAGATCGCGGCGCATTCCGCAGAGAAGTTGAGGAATTGCAGGATATGCGTGTGCGCGATGTGATGAATGCCGATCCGTTCACCTTGCCCGAAGATGCGTCATTTGAAGAAATTGTCGCGGCATTCCGCGATCATCATCGCGTCAATCCCATACTCGTGATTGACGCGGATAAAAAAGTAGTCGGCGTGGTCAGCCGATACGATGTGATCAAATTATTCAGCATGCTTTAGCCCGATTCACGCTGAAGTATATTAATTCCTTTGAATGATGAAATTTTTTTCAAGAAAAAAATAATTTTGTCATTCAAAATTAATTTCATACTATGGAACGGCTTTGTTGAATAATTCATGGAAACAAGCATGAAGACAGAATATTTGCTTCCATGATCTAGCCAACAAGGACGTCTTGAGGCATACCAATGGCCGAAATTATAAAAAATTAGCCAAATATGGTTTGATTATGTCACGATTATAGGTTAGTGTATGAGGTATGGTGGATAGGCAAGAAGGAGAACAAAAAATTCAGGAGATCGTACAGAAAATTGTGCAAGAATACCATCCAGAGAAAATTATTCTTTTCGGTTCTTGGGCGTGGGGGACGCCAGGGCCGAGTAGTGATGTGGATTTTTTTATTATAAAAGAAAGTAGCGAGCGCCGAATTGAACGAGAACGCGCGGTTCAGACGATTCTTTTTGGAACGCGTTTTCCAGCCGACACAATGGTGTATACACCCGAAGAAGTTGCGCGGCGGCTTGATGTAGGCGATTTTTTTATTCAGCGTATTATTAATAAAGGGAGAATAGTATACACACGGATATGACAGAAACGGAAGGAGAGAAGCAATTTGAAGAATGGGCGCGATATGCAGATGAGGATATCATCATGGCTGGATTTGCATTGGAAAAGAATGGTCCTCCTAACCAAATATGTTTTCATTCTCAACAAGCGGCTTAAAAATATCTAAAAGGTTTTTTAGTCGCGCGCGGGAGGGAATTTGATAAATCTCATCTTTTGCGTTATCTCTTGGAACTATGCGAGGAGATAGATGGGGATTTCATGGAACTCCGCGATAGTGTCATTTATCTGACACAATTTTATATTGAGACGCGCTATCCAGGTGATATTCCAGAGTTTTCTTTTGATGAAGGAAAACAGGCATTTGAATTCGCTCTGCGCATCAAAGAATTGGTTCTGCGGAAAATGAAGCCATAGTCTCTTCGTTTAGGGATATTATTTCCTATTAGTAATATCTTTTTATGCCCCATCTTCACGACGATCAAATAAAAATGTTGGAAGAAATGGCAAATACTATTCGCCAGGATTGTATTGATATGGTCGTAACCGCCGGTTCTGGGCATGTGGGAGGGCCTTTGGGAATGGCTGATATTTTCACGGCGTTGTATTTTCATATTCTTCAGCATGATCCAAAGAATCCGGATTGGCCGGAACGGGATCGCCTTATTTTATCCAATGGGCATATTTGTCCGGTGCGGTATGCCGCGATGGCGCGAGCGGGATATTTTCCGGTGGAAGAACTCAAGACGCTTCGCAAATTTGGGACGCGCTTGCAAGGCCATCCTCACCGCACCGCTCTTCCGGGACTTGAAAGTACGTCCGGTCCTCTGGGATCCGGATTATCACAGGCCGTAGGCATGGCGATTGCCGCGAAAATGGACAAAAAGAGATCAAATATCTATTGCCTGATGTCTGACGGCGAACAGGAGTGCGGACAAATATGGGAAGCGGCTATGCTTGCGGGAAAATTAAAACTTGATAATCTTACGGCTTTGATTGACCGCAACAACATCCAGATTGACGGCATGACCGAAGATATTATGCCGTTGGAATCATTGCGGGCAAAATATGAGGCGTTTAACTGGCATGTGCTTGAGATAAACGGGCATGATTTTTATGAGATTATCAATGCATACGAGACAGCGCATGCGATTTTTGAGAAACCCGTTTTAATTATCGCCCATACCATTCCGGGTAAAGGGGTTGATTTTATGGAATTTTCCTCTCCGTGGCATTCCAAAACATTCAAGCCCGAGGAAGTGACAGAATCACTGAATCAACTGCGGACATTGGGAGGGAAGATTAAAAGCGAGCATCAATAAAAAATAGGACTTACACAAAAAAATAGGATTTACGCATTTGGTTCCTCCCCTCACAGAGGGGAGGTTAGGAGGGGTATGGGTGAGGATGGGAATACCACCCCTAACCCCTCCTAAAATAGGAGGGGAATAAAGAGAGTCTCATATTTAACAACAACCATATGCAAAAATCCCACATGTTGAAAAAGGCAAGCGTTATCACGGGTTTTTTGGGAATACTCGCATTCGTTCTCGCGTGGCGCGCGGAGTTTTCAGGATTTATATTCGGATTTGAATCGCGGGTATGGTATAATGACGCCATCATATTTCTTTTGATTGCAATATGGCTGAAATTGGGAGCGATTTATCATAAGGGGGAGGGGGGATAAAGAGTTTGAACCCAGACCGTCCGAAAACTGTCATTCCGAGCTTTGCGAGGAATCTCGGACTCTGTTTAATGGCTTAAATACGAGATTCTTTACTGCGTTCAGAATGACAAAGTTGTGTTTTTGCAGTTTTCGGACGGTCTGGGTTCAATGATACTCTATTTTTGACTTTCAAGTTTACTCAATAATTTTCATTTATGCCCCTCAATCCCAACATACAATTCGCTGACAACATGTTAGACAAAACCAAGGTGGAACAAAAGCCAATCCGCGAGGGTTTTGGTATTGGCTTGATGAAGGCTGGCGAAGCAGACCAAAATGTAGTGGCATTATGCGCGGACTTGACCGAGTCCACGCGCGTTATTTTATTCAAAGAAAAGTTTCCGGATCGGTTTGTGGAAATGGGCGTGGCAGAGCAAAATCTTGCGTCCGTGGCCGCGGGCATGGCGTTGATGGGAAAAATTCCCTTTATCACAAGTTATGCGATGTTTAGTCCCGGAAGAAATTGGGAGCAAATTCGTACCACGATTTGCTACAACGAAGCAAATGTAAAAATTGCAGGGTCTCATGCGGGGGTGTCCGTGGGACCGGACGGAGCTACGCACCAAGCCATTGAAGACATCGCCATCACGCGGCCGATTGCGAATATGACAGTATTGGTGCCTTGCGATATGCATGAAGCGGAGAAAGCAACGCGTGCGGCGGCTATCATGCAGGGTCCTGTATATATCCGTCTTGGCCGGGAAAAAACGCCCGTGTTTACTACACCCGATACACCGTTTGAAATCGGAAAAGCACACGTGTTTTGGAATGAACCGGAGGGAACAAAGCCGGATGTGAGTTTGATCGCATGCGGATCATTAGTGCATAATGCGTTATTAGCGGCATCGCAATTGGAATCGCAAGGTTTCAAGGTGCGGCTTATCAATAATGTTTCAGTAAAGCCCATGGATGAAGAGACGATTATTGCCGGAGCAAAAGATGCGGGCGCGGTGGTCACGATAGAAGAACATCAAGTGGCAGGCGGCATGGGATCAGCCGTTGCCGAGGTATTGGCAAAAAATTATCCTGTGCCAATAGAATTTATCGGTGTACAAAATCATTTTGGCGAGTCCGGCGAACCAAACGAATTGGTTGAGCATTTTGGCATGGGGGTGACTCATATTATAGAGGCGGCGAAAAAAGTAATACAACGAAAATGAACAATTATGATTTTATTGCGATCGGAGATACGACGACTGATGCGTTTATTCGGCTGAAGGAAGCAGAGGTGCATTGTGATATCAATCATGAGCGTTGCACGATCTGCATGCGCTTTGCGGATAAAATTCCGTATGAGAGCGTGACCGTGGTGCCGGCAGTCGGCAACAGCGCTAATGCGGCGGTGTCTGCCTCGCGTCTTGGATTGAAAAGCGCTTTGGTTTCTAATGTCGGTGATGATTATTTTGGCGCCGAGTGTCTGGATGCGTTGAAAAAAGAACAAGTGGGAACTGAATTTGTTAAAATTAATAAAGGACACAAAACCAATTATCACTATGTATTGTGGTTTGACGCGGATCGTACGATTTTGGTGAAGCACGAACCGTATTTATATGCTTTGCCGGATATAGGAACTCCGCGATGGATATATCTGTCATCCACCGGAGAAAATGCGTTTGATTTTCATGGAGAAATTGAAAAATATCTTGCGGCGCATCCGGACATTAAGCTTGCGTTTCAGCCCGGCACCTATCAGATGAAATTCGGCAAAGAGCGTCTCGCGGGAATCTATAAGCGAGCTGATGCTTTTTTTTGCAATAAAGAAGAGGCGCAGAGGATTTTAGGATCGGACGAGCAGGATGTAAAAAAATTGATGATTGCAATCTTCGCATTAGGTCCGAAAATTGTCTCAATCACGGATGGCGTGAATGGCGCATATGCATATGACGGACATCAGGCATGGGCTATTCCCCTCTATCCGGATCCCAAACCACCGCTCCAGCGTACAGGCGCCGGGGATGCATTTTCATCAACATTTACTGTTGCCCTTGCATTGGGTAAGAAAGTGGAAGAAGCGCTTATGTGGGGACCGATAAATTCCATGTCCGTAGTGCAAGGCATTGGCGCGCGTCAAGGATTGCTTACGCGTTCCCAGATTGAAGAATATCTTGCTCTTGCGCCGGCAGAATACAAAGTGTCGGCATTTTAAGAGCCCATCTCAAAAATAATTTTGATATACATAATGGATATTCTCGAACAATATGAAAAAGAAAATCCCCAAGTGTCCTTTGGTACGTCATCCGAGGAATGCAGTGCGATTACCTGTTCCGTCATACGTCTTTCGAGGGGCAGGATTCAGGATGTGCGGCAGGCGAACTATATTCTATTGACAATAGCGGCAGTGATGATTATTGCTACTATTATGATTACGATTATGGCGTTTAGTGGTATAACACCTCTTGTGCCGCCGGCGGCAACATAAATTATGGAACTTCAATCGTCTAAAGGATTTACGCTCATAGAATTACTGGTTGTGATTGCCATTATTGGCGTTTTGGCAAGTACTGTACTCGCGAGTGTAAATAGCGCGCGCGCCAAAGCGCGTATAGCAAGAGCACGAGCGGATCTCTATCAATTGCGCCAAGCTGTTTTTCTTCTTGAAAATGATACCGAACAACATCCGAGTCATAATTCTATTCAGCCGTGTCAGCAGAATTCGGAAGTATTTCTTGATACGCCAGCCGCGGGAATCCAATCAACAGACGGTGCTTTTCCCAACTGGCAGGGTCCGTATATGAGCCAGGTACCGCGCGATCCATGGGGAAATCGCTATATTTTTGATCCTGATTACCAATGTCAGGGCGATATTGGTTGCGAAGGCATTCCCAATGGCACATGGGCAAGAGTGGTTCACTCCGGCGGGCCAAATGGAAGCGCCATGAATGTGTATGACGGTGACAATGTCGTACTCATCATCTGTAGGCCGTAAAAAACTATCCGAAATTAGTTATTTCTTCATAAGGTAACGTTCCAATACTCACTATGGACATCCTCCAAAAATACAACGAAGAAAACCCTGAAGCGGCCTATCAAACGTTTCAATGTGATCCGTCCGGGGAATACGGCGCGTTGACATGCACGGTGATCAAATGGTCAGGCGGGAGAATTCAAAATGTACGGGAGGCGGATAAATTCCTTCTTGGCGTCGCAATCGTGATTTTCTTCCTCACATTTTTTGTGTTGGTAAAAAATTTCAATTTGTTCCCGACTGGACGCTTCAGCGTGGAAGATGCACGCAAGCAGATGGAAGAATATAGAAAAATTCAACCGTTTTAACATTTGTGCATTTGATTCCTCCCCTATATTAGAGGAGGTTAGAAGGAGTATGAGTGAGGGATACAACTTATAATATGTAGGTTCTGCCCTCACCCGTACCACCCCTAACCCCCCCCTCATAGAGGAGGGGAAAAAGAAAAAATTATCTATCCGGTTCCTCCCCTGATACAGGGGAGGTTAGGAGGGGTATAAGTGAGCAGGGGAATACCACCCCTAACCCCTCCTAAGGTAGGAAGGGAATAAGAAATCAAATGCATAAGTTTTCTATTTCCATGTTATTCTCGAGAAAAATTCCAAAAGTATACGTTAAAGGTTTCACTCTCATCGAACTTTTGGTGGTTATTTCTATCATCGGGCTTTTGGCAAGTGTTGTTTTGACAAATGTAAATGCCGCGCGGGGCAAAGCGCGCGATGCCAGACGCCTTGCGGATCTCAAACAAATTCAGAACGCAATGGCGCTTTATTATGATGACAATGGATCATATCCGCCCGTTACATATGGCCCAGGAGGAAGTTTAGCCGGATGGGAGGTGAGTTTTTTGGATCCGTCCCAATTTTTAAATCAATTATTGCCTTACTTGCCGCGAGTGCCCATAGATCCTATAAATACCGGTAACCTGCCAATTAATATGTTTTTCTCTCCTCGCCCGCAGGATAATAATTTCTTTTATATGTACTACAATTATTCATCCGGGACGTCTTATGGATGTCCATGGAGTGGTCCTTTTGCCGTGATCGGATTTCGTTCAGTTGAGAAAATGGATACGACAAGTCTTCCCAAAGCCCAATGCGGACCGCAAACTCCGCCATGTCCGGGTGGAGGAGTTGCCAATGTGTGCCGCAACTGGGCAACTGAATTTGATTATTCTGTTTTTTTGGTAAGGTAATCATGAGAATGTTTTCATCTTTTTCCAGACCGTTCGAGAACTCATTTTTTGACGATTTTTGATAGAAATCTTGACTTATCTACGTCAACAGAATTGCGAAAAAGGCAGTTCTCGGACGGTCTGGCAGGGAGCGAGGTAGGGCTTACGATATATAATTCGTGCCCTCACTCTTACCACCCCTAACCCCTCATGGAGGAAGGCTATCAGGTTCCTCCCCTAGCATAGGGGAGGTTAGGAGGGGTATGGGTAAGGGATAGAACATATAGCAATGTAGTCCCGCTCTCACCCATACCACCCCTAACCCCTCCTACGATAGGAGGGGAAATCAAAAAAGCCCTACCTATGAAATTATTTTTTGTCGCGGCTATTGCCGCGTTTGCATCTTTTGTTCTTATCACGACATCGGATTTGGCAGGCCGTGAGTTTGACGCGACAGCGTTGGCTACTGCATCTTTATCTGTGGATCCGATCCACGTTCGTCTTGAAAAAAAAATTGCGGCAATGTCTGTTGAAGAAAAAATAGGCCAGATGATGATGGTCGCGATTCCCGGCACTACTCTTGCGTCAACAACCGCCGTATGGCTTCAAACCCACCACATTGGCGGCGTGATTTTACTTGGAAATAATGTCGCCACAAAAACGCAAACCACACAATTAATAAGGGATTTTCAGCATCATGCCCGCGCGCCAAATGATCCGTTACTTTTTATTGCCGTGGATCAGGAAGGGGGCAGGGTATCACGTTTTCTGTTTTTAAATGAATTAACATCGCAACAAGATATTACAAATGCGGATCAGGCATTTGCGGTGGCGCGTACGCGGGGCAGAGAGTTGAAAAAAATGGGAGTTAACATTAATTTTTCTCCGGTACTTGACGTTGCCTCATCATCGCATGATTTTATTTCAAACCGCGCATTCAAAGGCGATGCGGCTCACGTTGCGTCTCTGGGGGTCGCAATGCTTCGTGGATATCGGGAGGCGGGGATTATCGGTACTGCCAAGCATTTTCCGGGCCATGGCAGCACAAAAATTGATTCACATAAGTCTTTGCCGATTGTATACCGCAATGAACAGGAAATGACATTAGCGTTACTTCCCTTTCGTGCGGCAGTTGAGCGACATGTGCCTCTTGTAATGGTGGGACATATCAAGATTCCGTTGATAGATTCGGAATATCCTGCTATTATTTCGTCTCATACGATTGATATATTACGTAATGAGATGGGATATCAAGGGGTTATTATCACCGATGATTTGGGTATGGGTGCTATGACAAAATCACATAGCGTCTCTGACGCGGCGACGCGCAGTATTCGGGCGGGTGCGGATATTGTCCTTGTCGTAAGGAATATTCAAGAGTATACTTATATATATGAAGCTCTGCGCGCGGCGGTACAACGCAATGATATTACGGAAAATCGCATCAATCAAAGCGTTATGCGTATTTTATTGCTGAAAGAAAGATATTTGGTGAAAGATATTAGACCTACTGCGTAAATATTTTCTGCTGCAATTTCCAGATTTCGGCTACGCCTTTGCAAAAATTATTCAACATATACGCCGTATATGCTTCATAATTTTTGCTTCGGCTCGCCAGAAATCTGAAAATAACGCTTGCGAAAATATTTACGCAGTAGATCTATTTAATAATTCATGGATATCCTCCAAAAATATAATGAAGAAAATCCTGAAGCGCCTAGCCGGTCTCCTGAATGGGATCCATTCCAAGAGTATAGTTTTTTAATACGTCTTATCATGCGTTTTTCAGGAGGCAAGATTCAAAGTGTGCCGGAAGCAAATGTGATTCTTATTGTATTGGCGGTGATTATTTTTAGTATCGCGTTTATAATAGTAGCTAATCCATTTGAGGGTGGACGTCCAATTCCTGAAAACATGATATATCTTCCGGGACAGCCACCGCGTCTTGGTCCTACTATAGCGCCACAACCATGAAAACAATAAAAAAATATTTTCAAGCAAAGGAGTTTGGTTTTACGTTGCTCGAACTCCTTGTAGTTATTGCCATCATAGGTGTTCTTGCAAGCACAGTGCTTGCAAGTGTTAATTCTGCGCGCGCAAAAGCACGGGATGCGCGGAGGAAAGCAGATCTTAACCAACTTCGGTTGGCGCTTGAGTTGTATTATGATACGAATGGCGCGTATCCGCCGTCAGCGGCCGGTCCCAATTGGTATTCGTCTGAACCAGGAGATAATGTATCAAATAATGGGGGCA
>CAYHZE010000041.1:0-9237 GCA_964361015.1 uncultured Candidatus Saccharibacteria bacterium
TATTTTTTAACTTCTTAACAAAAAGATAATCGCCTGTTTTAGCCCCTTTATTTCTATAGACAGAATCAGGAAATTTTACCACATAATGCAGATTATCAATCAAAAAATCAAATTCTTCTGCGGGTCGTTTATCATAATTATGCTTTAGTGCCCGAGTGTGTATATATGCTTTAGCACCTTGGCTATTAATTCCTTTAGTAACTGCGTTTGTAAAATTACAAAGAAGCACCTGTGCACTCTGGACAATAGCGCCCTTTTCCGAGCCCCTGATAAACTTTCTATACATTTCTAGTACGATTTTATATGACATGATTTAATAACAGAGACATTAGTTGTGTCTTCAAAACATCCCCAAATATGGAACAAGGATAGTGTCACGTCAAGAAAAATGCTCACCGCAGTTTTCTCCTCATCCTTGTCCCATATTTGGGGATGTTTTTATTCTGTAAGCTTATACACGGCGCGACCAATAATCTCCAATTTTTTCTTATATTTCAATGAGGAAATTGCACTCGTAAGTTGCTGATCCGATATGTCTACATTATATTTCTCCTTTATTTGAGGAATAATTGAACTCTTTTCTATCCTACCAGGATTTTCTCTCATAACTTCAAGCACCTTCTCAGTGACAGCAAAATTAGGAGGTGATGTGACCTCTTTTTCTGGTGGTTCAATGAGCATCCTCAATTCCTTTTCTTTTTCTTTGATCTCGTCTTCTAATTGACGAATGCGAGCACGTTTTTGTTCATAAGTGAGTCTAGCCATAATACAACGTTTCGTTATGGTAACATTCTACCGCAAATAAAGGAACAATGTCAAGTCATAACGAAACGTTGCTTATACACAGATATAAAAAAATAAAGAACAAGCACTTAGAACCCATCTACTTTATGGAGTAATGAGATATGCAGTGAACACTTGCTTGCCTTTTCTATACTTTCAGGGTAAAATATTTTCATTATGACCTTCGCTAAATAAAGAAAAATAAAAAAGGTGCGCGCGGATGACTCCATGCACACCTCATAGACGGGGCGCTTCAACTCTGTCCGGCCAAAAGACTTCTTAACCGAATGATCTCGGCATCAAGTTCTTCGGCCGTCATCTTTTCAAGGCGTTCGCACTCTTGCATTTCATCCGAATCATCGGGGTCGAAACCCCAATCTTTCATATACTCCCGCCGCTCCTCTTGGGCAAGTTGCGAGGCCGTGATGTCAGCCATTAGCAGGCATTCCTGCGTGCCAAAACCTCCTTGCCGCGCCATTTCAAACATGTCCCATTTCCCGATCTCGCCCGGCCGGATCACTTCGCCTTCCATTGAGTTAAACCCGATGCACTCGGGTTTTGTGCAAGTCATCACCCATGTGATTGCTTCATGAGAAACAACATTTGTCTTGCGGAGATTGTCCGCATGGCGTTTCCAGAATAAGACAGCATCAATGCGCTCTTTGCCACTTATTGCCGATATCATTCGTTCCCCTCCTTGTGCAGTGCTAATTTAAAATTTCAATCTTTTCAAGCGCACGATACATTCTCTCCACGAACCAGTTTTCATCAAACTGGTCTGTAAGCATCACCACAACTGCACGATTATTATCAGGTACCCATTTCCTTGAGGCATTAGTAACGCTCAAGTTCATTGCATCGCGTATATCCAAATTGATGATTCCGGCGTTCATCATTCCTAACAAATACGCGACTTCACCGCCTATCGCTTCTTTTTTAAAAACGATCTTAAGCTTGCGAGACCCCGCAAGCGCTATCTGCAATGCCTGCCTAATCTCTTGTTTCATTCCTGACTCCCTTATGCGCGGATATATTGAAACAATTGCCGAACTGTGGTAAAGAATAGCATAAAGTAGAATTATTGTCAAATTCCCGTGTTTAGAGTAAGATATTCTTACCATGACCTTCGCTAAACTCTCCGAAACAATCAAAGAACAGCATCGGCCGGAAGATGAACAAGCGCTTATCACGAAAGCATACGAATTTGCCGACACCGCGCACAAGGGACAGAAACGGAAATCCGGGGCACCGTATATTACCCATCCCCTTGCAACTGCCTTGCGGCTTGCCGAAATGAATCTTGACGCGCAGACAATCGCGGCTGGTTTACTGCACGATGTGTGCGAAGATACTGATATTAAAATAGATCAGATCAAAAAAGAATTTGGTGACACTATTGCCTTTTTAGTAGAAGGCGTGACTAAGCTTGATAAAGTCCATTATCACGGCAATGAACGTTCGGCGGAAAGTTTGCGTAAAATGTTTTTGGCCATTGGCGAAGATATTCGCATCGTTCTTATTAAACTGGTGGATCGCCTGCACAATATGTCTACGCTTGAATATCTTCCCCCGGACAAACAACAGCGCATTGCCCTTGAAACGCTCGACATCTATGCGCCATTGAGTTATCGCCTTGGCATTGGAGAACTTAAGGGCCAATTGGAAGACCTTGCGTTTAAATATGTGCATCCGAATGAATACCAATGGCTCACCAAGTCGCTTTCGGATCGTTTTGAATGGCGCGCGCAGTTTATTGAACAGCTCAAAATTAAAATGGCTGAAGAACTCACGCGCGAGAATATCGGATTTCTTGACATTCATGCGCGAGCCAAGCATCTCTATTCGCTTTACCGCAAGCTGATGAAATACGACATGGATCTTGATAAAGTATACGATCTACTTGCGATCCGCATCATTGTCGAAACAATCGAAAATTGCTATGCAGTTTTAGGCGTGATACATAAATGCTGGAAGCCAGTACCCGGACTTATGAAAGATTATATTTCACTGCCCAAGCCCAACGGCTACCGATCACTCCACACCACCGTCTTCGGCCCGGAAGGACGCACCGTCGAGTTTCAGATTCGTACACAAGAAATGCATAATGAGGCCGAAAACGGTATTGCCGCGCACTGGTCATATACGGAAAAAAAATCATCAGCTAATTACGGCAAACGTGTCGTATCATTTGCCCCGCAAAAAGAACTTGCATGGATCGGGCAGTTGCGCGATTGGCAAAAAGATTTTGGGAAGCCTGACGAATTTTTAGAAGCCCTAAAAATTGATTTTTTCAAAAACAGAATTTTCGTGCTCACGCCCAAAGGCGATGCCATTGATCTTCCCGAGGGCGCAACTCCCGTGGACGCCGCATACCGCATCCATACCGACATTGGCGATACCGCAGTCGGCGCGCGCGTAAACGGTAAAATGGTCGCGCTCGATTATATTCTCAAAAATCGCGAGGTTGTCGACATCATTACGCAAAAAAATAAAAAACCAAATCGCGATTGGCTTGTATTTGTGAAAACCGCCGCCGCCCGCTCTCACATCAATTCATTCCTCAAAAAAAGCGAGCAGGCAAAAAAATTCGAAAAAAGAAAAGGCGAGCTTGTTGAACTCCGTCTTTCCGTACACGACCGCGTGGGCCTGTTGCGCGACATCTCAAGCGTCTTCGCGCGCCAAAAAATAAACATGAAAAGTGTCACCACCGAATCAAAACATCGCGCATATCCCATGCTTATCATCCAAACGCCGGTGAAATCGCAGACTGACCTCGAACGCCTCCTTGTCAAACTCAAAGAAGTAAAAGGCGTGGAGGAGATTTCGTATAAACTCCTTTTGTAGACAATAAAAAAATGGCCGTTGTTGGCCATATTAGTGAGTATCCAACCAATGAAGAGATTTACGAACTGCATTCATTTTTTCTTTGAGCAGATAACACTGGAGTGAACAATCTGCAATATACCATGGCGGTTTCTCAATGCAACCGTTGAATTCACTTGTCTCCTGTAGCAAATAAATAGTTCTGTCAGTATCATATTTCCCCAGACGCAGAAGAGTTGAAAACAACATTCCTAGCAAATAGAGATCTTCGGACACGTTCTCTGCGTTTTGCATGCTGTCTGTGAGGAAACCATTATCTAGAATTTCAGATACAACATGTGAATCTGCACCAATGATATCCGCAACCTCTGCATGACTCAAACCCACATGCGTAGAAATATATCCGAGTTTCTGAAAACAAACCAGGCTGTTATGATATGCTATATCAAACATATTCCCTCTCCTATGGATCATCAGATAGATATTATCAAAGACCCGATTTCCTTTTCAACAACAACATCCGTCAATATTATGTGACAACGCTATCCCTCCTTCACCAATTTATGCAACAACGCTCTAAGCTCTTCTTCGGAGTAAAATTCCACTACAATTTTGCCGCGCTCGCCTATGCGCTGGAGCTGTACTTTTGTGCCCAATTGCTCCTGCAGTTTGCTCTGCCACTGGCGCATTTCGGGATCTTCAACTTTTGTCGGGCGTTTGCGCGGCGTAAAGACTTTGCCGCCAACCTGGCGCGCGCGGTTTTCCGCTTCGCGCACGCTTAGGCGATCACTAAGAATCGCGTGATACACCTCAAACTGTTTTTGCTGATCATCGCCCGTCATCAAAACAGCCCGCGCATGCCCCTCGCTAATCTGTCCTCCATGCACAGCCTGCTGAATTTCCGAGGGTAATGCAAGCAAGCGCAATGTATTGGCAACCATTTCGCGCGATTTTCCGACACGATTCGCAATCTCCTTTTGCACAAGATGAAACTCATCAACAAGCTGTTTGAAGGCGCGGGCGCGCTCCATTGCATTAAGATCTTCACGTTGCACGTTTTCAATAATTGCCAATTCAAGTTTTACGCGGCCGTCCGGAATCCCGCGGCGAATAATTGCCGGAATCTGTGACAGGCCCGCGATTTTTGAAGCGCGCCATCTGCGTTCGCCCGCGATTAATTCGTATTTTACTTCCAGTCCGCTTGGCGTCTCAATTTCCCGTTTTGTCACCAGTACCGGCTGAAGCACGCCGTGCTCCCGTATGGATCCAGCTAATTCGTGCAAAGCATCATTGGCAAATTCGCGGCGCGGTTGAAATGGATTTGGCTCGATTTTTTCTATTTCTATCCAAAATATCGCCTCGCCTCTACGCGGCATAAAATGGTCCTGATAAGAACGCGCGGTTGGAGTTCCCGGAGTTGTCGGCATGTGAGATGCGATGATTTCATCTGCGGGAGAAGTGATCTCTGGAGATACGCCTGGAATAGGAGAAATAGGTTTTGCATGAACCATGCTAGCGTCCTGCTCCTGTTCCGCCGCAGATACAGAAGATGGCGGATCAATCGGATCCGCATCTTCCGGCTGTCTATTAGGTATCAGTGATTCAAGTCCTTTTCCTAAGGGAGTGTCCATAAAAATGAAATGGAATCAAAAATTTATATACCTAAACAAAACGGGCAGTATCAAAAAAATTACGCCAATGAGCCTTAAAAAAATTCTCGCATTTCTCTCTTTTGGTTTCTGGGCAAAATAGAGAAATAGTACTCCTGCCACCCATGATCCAAATATGCCAATTATCATATTATATATAGCCCATTTTAAAGATATCTTATCCCTCAAGTTTTAAAATTTCTTGCGCCAACTGGCGATATGCTTTTGCGCCATGCGAATAGGGATCATACTGTAAAATAGTTTTTCCGAATGATGGCGCTTCGGCAAGACTCACATTGCGTGGAATCACCGCTCCAAATACATAGCCCGGGAATTTTCTTCTGATTTCCTTGGCAACCGCGCGGTGCAGTCGCGATTTCCGGTCATACATGGTAAGCAACGCGCCCATCACCGACACCCTTGCTTTTAAATTCGCATTGATAAGCTGAATAGTGCGCAAAAGATCTGCCAACCCTTCAAGCGCGTAATATTCGCATTGTACAGGAATAATCACTTTACCAGCAAGCGTTAATGCATTGATGGTAAGCAATCCCACGCTTGGCGCAGAATCAATAATGATAAAATCATATCGCCTGCGCAAAGGTTCCAATATCTCTTTTAGTTTATACTCGCGATTTGGAATGTCAACAAGCTCAATATTGGCGCCTGCAAGAGCGGTTGATGCCGGAAGGATATCAACCGATAAAAGCGCTGTTTTTTTAATCGCATCCTCGCCCGTGCATCGCCCAACAAGCGCATCATAAACAGTTTTTTCGAGCCGATGGGGAAGAAGACCCATGCCTGATGTGGTATTTGCCTGAGAATCCAAATCTACAATCAGTACCCGCTTTCCAAATGCCGCAAGAAACGCGGCCAAGTTCTGCACTGTCGTTGATTTCCCTACCCCGCCTTTCTGATTGCATAAGGTAATAATACGTGCCATACCGACACTCTAAATTATTTTTGAACAACGCGCAATCTATTTTTTTATTTTTAACAAAATAGAAACGGCCGTCTTAATTTTGTTAAAAATAATAGTATCAATTCATCCTTCAAGGGTGCCAACATCTCTTACGCTGAAAATGTGGATATTCTTTTTAAGACGCAACATATCAATACGTTCAATAAAATCCTCTGGCAAGGGATTGTGTCCGATCCATACGCTTTGTTGCAACAGATGAAAACCGCATCCAACTAATTCCATTCGGATTATATCCCGTTTTTTACGTTCTCGTTCGGGGATGTCAAAGATAACCAAGCGTGTAATGTTATCTTTAAGTGGAATAACTGGTTCACTTTTTTTAAGCAGTTGCCTTCCCTGATCAGTGAGCAACCATGATGACGATCCTTTGCTCCCTTGACGCTCCACCAATCCCTGTCGCTTAAGACGAGAAAGAAGAGAAGCAACAGTTTGAGGAGTAACCCTCGGATAGGAATCAATGCCCAAAAAAGTGCGTGTAAGACGCGCATATGAATATTTTTTAGGAAAAAATCCGTCAAATGTCACTTTTCCTATTTCTCCGATCTTCCCAAGAATAAGACGAGTCAATGAGGTGTTCATGCCGCCATCTTACCCCACAATAATATAATTAACAAATCCCAAACGGCCGTTGAAGATTTGTTAATTATGTATCATGTTGAAATATAGTCTATTACATGGTATTTTATTATGTGATAAGATAAATGCCGCGGTGGTGGAACTGGCAGACACGCGGGACTCAAAATCCCGTAGGGGCAACCCTGTGAGAGTTCAAGTCTCTCCCGCGGCATCAAGGAACTATTTTCTAAAGGTCGCTTAGTACTAATATATTTCAAACATATATATGGGAATATTTGAAAAAATGGGACAAAAAAATCCTGAAGATATGCCTGTTCCGAAAGAAGAATTGGCCGCGCACGGCATTCCGGATAATGTAAGCCTGACACGAAAAGAATTGAATCAACACCTTGAGACGAAAAAATTTCAAGCCGGGCAAGAGATTGCCGGCAAAAGTCCGACAGAATCGCTCGCTCGACAGATGGAAAATGATCTCACTGAGGAAGAAATCAAACGAGCGGAAGAAGCCGGCAAAAAAAGTGAAGAAATGGGAAAATAATACCATTGATGGAGGATTTCCTGTCTTTAGTCTCTCATAAGAGCGGCATAATGCCACTCTTATGCTTTATCTAAGAGCCTGTTCACGATCTTTCTTCCAGAGACATTTTACGATATTTTCCAGACGCGAGGAGATTTCGCTTCTGCGAAATACGCCTCGCGTCTGGCAGTGAAAAACCTGAAAAACTTGACGAGGCGTAGCAGTGTCTACGTCGAGGAGGTCTGAAGGAATGGCTGCAAAAATAGAGTGAAATGGAGTCGAGAGAAGAGATCGTGAACAGGCTCTAAGGCATTTTTCTATCAAGGTAACCCCTCATGCCTCCCTCTTTTCCCTTTATCTTCACTATTTTCTGTCATTCCCGCGTAGGCGGGAATCTAGATTTTCTTCAGGAACAAACGTAAGGGTCTGGATTCCCACTGGAGTTTACCCTCGACCTGATCGGGGGTGGGAATGACAACCAAAAAAGAAAAATAGAAAAAAGTTGAGACTGCGAGGGGTTACCTATTAAGGTAACCCCTCGCAGTCCCTCCTAACCTCCCCTAAAATAGGGGAGGAATAAGATGTATAGATTATTTCTACTGTTTCGCCAGTTCAACTAAATTCTTAAAAAGCATTGCCACGGTCACCGGGCCCACGCCGCCGGGAACTGGTGTTATGAATGATGCTTTTTTGCTTGCCGATTCAAAATCAACATCGCCTGCAAATTTGCCGTTTTGTTCCGAAGTTCCGGCGTCAATAATGATTACTCCTTCTTTAATCATTGCGCCAGTGATGAATCCGGATTTACCGATGCCTGAAATAATAATATCCGCATCTCCGATAAGCGCGGAGACATCGGGCGTGCCTTCATCTATAATTGAAAACCCCACGCGCTCGCTTAACAACCACAACGCAACGGGCTTGCCTACAAGAGCTCCGTTGCCCATGATTACAATCCGCTTACCCGCGCATTGAATGCCGTATTCATCAAAAAGCGCCTTTACCGCCCCTGCTACAGGCGAGATGACCGGACTTTTCCCTACCACCACATTGCCAATTGCGCGGCTGGAAAGCACGTCCACATCTTTGTCAGGCACTATGGCATTGAGCATGTGCTGTTTACCGATATGCGAGGGTAATGGCAGTTGGATGATGACACCTGTATTTTTTTTCTCATGCACAATTTCGGCAACGCGCGCGCGCAAATCACGCGCCGATACTGTTTCCTCAAACGGATATATCTTAAAATCAACGCCGATTTGTTCGGCAATTTTTCTTTTTTGCGCGATAAATTTCTGCACCACAGGATCGT
This sequence comes from uncultured Candidatus Saccharibacteria bacterium, assembly GCA_964361015.1. GTDB lineage: Bacteria > Patescibacteriota > Minisyncoccia > Sungbacterales > HO2-52-23 > CAYHZE01. Next base: position 8,643 of record CAYHZE010000041.1, read on the forward strand.
TACCCACTACCACCACGGCAAGACGCAGATGCTTGTTCATGCCGGCAACTTCTTCTTTAATGTCCGTAATAATTTTTTGCGCAAGTTTCTTCCCGTCAAGCAATGTCATATCACCATCATAACACAACAACATAAAAAAAGGAAGCTCGCAAGAACTTCCTTGTAAAAATCTTTTAATTATTCAACGGAAATTTTTTACAAAGCACGATCACCTTTTTTCTCACTGTACGTGCATTGTTTCCGATAAGCGCCTCATGGATAAAACCTGCCACCAATTTCATTTCTCGTTCTTTCATTCCCCTTGTAGTAAGCGAAGGCGTGCCAATCCGAATGCCTGAAGGATCAAAGGGTGAGCGCGTATCATAGGGAATGGTATTGCGATTGGTAATAATACTCACTGATTCAAGCCTATCTTGCGCTTCACGGCCTGATATTCCGAGATTGGTGAGATCAATAAGCATCAAATGATTATCCGTGCCGCCCGATACGAGATCAAATTTTAGTTTCTGCAACGCACGGGCGAGGGCGCGCGCGTTTTTTACAATTTGATGTCCATATTTTTTGAATGCAGGCGTTGACGCTTCTTTTAATGCAA
>CAYHZE010000042.1:0-9116 GCA_964361015.1 uncultured Candidatus Saccharibacteria bacterium
ATGGTATAAACTTTCTCTTGTTGAACAGCTCGGAAATATCGGAAGTGAAATACATCGCGCGGTTATATTCAAACAAAAAGATGAAGCACGTTATATGAGCGCGTGCGACCGCGCGCTTGAGTTGATGGATTTTACACTTGGAGATCATAGATGGAATGTATCGCGTTTGCGAGAACTCGCCCGCATACGAGAAATGATTTGCGATGCAATGCTTGGAGGCAAAGAATACGGAAGCACATTTGAATATCTGGACAATTATTTTTTCGCATTCGCTTTTGCCGCCCGAGTGAGGAAATAAAAGTGAATCATGCTTTTTTTGTCATTGTGAGAAATGAGGCAACAAAGCAATCTATCCTTTTTGCCTGTCATCCCCACGAAAGCGGCCTCCTACGTTTTTCTAGAAAAATCTGGATTCCCACTTTCGCGGGAATGACAAAGACGAGAGAACTCAGTATTTGTATTTTAAAAAAATTGACCCTTTGGTCAATTTTTTGTATGATAATGCTGTTATTGCGGGATCGTCTAATGGCAGGACATCGGCCTTTGAAGCCGAGTATCTTGGTTCGAATCCAAGTCCCGCAGTGTCTATGTGACCTCCTACCGGGGTCCGTAACAGCAACTATGGTCAGATTTGCAGATTTGGGGTCAGCCACCGTTTCTGAGTCACTGTTTATGATAGAGATGCATTCATCCCAAGAATAGAACGAGTCGAAATCCGAATTGGAGCAAACCTTAAGATCTAGGGGAAGACAGAAAAAGAATGATGACTAACCCCAAACCTTAAAATTTAGTTTTTATATAAGTTAACAAACCTTAATAAAGACTATTATTTCATTAATGTTTATGTATAAAGGATTACTATCTCTATTTTAGGGGAATTTTTTATGTGTATGGTTATCCACAGCTTGGTTATTTTATGGTATTTCCTTTCTTTAGGGAAGTATGATAATATACAATGTATTGGGGGCAATATTATTTTCTGTCACGATTAGAAATCAGGGCAGGACTCGTATTCTTTGAAAACTTTTTGAAAAATAAATTTTAGGGTTCTTAATTTTTTTTGTATCCGAATCACATTCAATTCTCTCCCGTTTTTACTAGAAAAGAATAAAAATATATACATGGCAGTTGCGCAAGACTATAAAAAGAAAAATCGGGAGCAGATGACAAGATCTATTTGGTAATTTTCATATCTGATGAGCGGGCATATAACATGAAGTTATGTAAATAATTTTTCTTAAATCATCGTTACAAAAACAATTCCGTATGCCTATGAAACAAAAATAAAATTATTCTATTAGTACGACTAGAGACAAGTTAAGAAAATGGTACGAATATAAAAATTTTTGTAAAAGTAACATGGGGATGGATATAAGAAAATGAGTATAAGAATTAAAAATTATTTCACGATGATAGGGATATAGGATTGTGAAAGAGCAGAAATATTTTATTGGTGATAACACGTGAATAAAAAATCATTATTAAGAGATTATAAGAGGGAAGTTTTTCAACAAAACCAGTGGGTAAGAAAAAAGGTAAACAATAGAATTGAATGATAGGATTTTTTTGAGTCACATGCGTTTAGAAAATTTTTGAAAAAATAACGCTGTCTGCGCACGACAAAAATATATATAAAATTTTTGTCTCGAAATGAAAGAAGCTCTTACTTTTTTTACCAGCGCAAAAATAATTTATTTGTAAAAAATACAAGAGGGGAGCTGCGTCTTACAATATTTCTTCTGAATTAAGGTTAACTCTTTTATAAGGCGCATTTTTTAAGAAATTCCCCCATATTTTTTCTCTTTACTTGGATCAGATTTGCTCCAAAAATGTATCGAAATGTTGATACAAATTCAATTTTTTCTTTTTTTCAACATAAATTTAATGAATTTGTCAACTTTTCCCCCCGTTGATTCCGATTTTGAAAATTCATAAATATCTATGCGGAAAATTGAAGGATAAATCTTGAACCACGATATAGTTTAAATTTAAGGAAGTACCTTGTTCATGCCGCCTCAAACCGAAAAAATATCCCACAAGCAGTCTGCAAGAGAGTTGAGAGCTCGAGGAATGTCCTATTCCGAGATTCAGAGAGTTCTTCCGGTTCCAAGATCAACTCTTTCCCTCTGGCTTGGCAAAATAGAATTTTCGGAATTACACAAATTTCGGCTAAAGAAGAAAAGACTACAGGCGGGACTTGCCGCTATTGAAAAAAGAAAAAAAGAACGCCGCCAGAAAATTTTTGAAATCAGGCGATCGGCGGCGCAGGATATTACGCAAATCACCAAACATGAACTCTGGCTTTCGGGATTGCTTCTCTATTGGTCATGCAGTCCGATGCGTAAAACAAATGAGTATCGGGAAGGAGTGCGTTTTAGCAATTCAAACCCCGATCTTGTGAAGTTTTTTCTTAAGTGGCTTATTGAGATCGGGGGCATAGAACGCGATGACATTGTTTTTGATCTTTTTGTATCCGAGACAGACAGGCGCAGAGAAAGTTTTATCATTTCCAACTGGGCGCGTATTACTGATTTTCCACTGAAATTTTTTTCACATGTCTATCATTTGAAAAATAGGGCGGGGATCAAAAGGCCTGCGCGTTTCTCCAGTCTTGGACTTCTCCAGGTTCGCGTTAAAAGAAGTTCGTTTCTTCAAAGACAAATAGACGGATGGATCAACGGAATTATAAAACAATTCTGGGGCATGAGTGAACGAGAACGGCAACGAAGATAAAAATTTGTTTTAAATTAAATAGTATCATAGATGCTCGTATTTAAAATCATTCAAACGCCTTATGCCATTGAATGATGCCTTTGAAAAAAACAATTCTAAACGCAATGATATGTTAATAGAGATTTTTTAGGGTCTGCGGATAGCTATATATTGAACAATCGGATACATGCGTAATGCATTAAAATTTATAAACAGATATTCCTTTCTATTAGAGTTCCCAATACGGCGATTAGATAGTACTGTGCATGCCATCTCGTAAATGTGAAAAGTATTTTTTTGATGGAATTCAGGCATGTTTCCGGCCTGACGCAGTACTGTTTGGCATATTTTTTATCTACCAGATATGCATTGAGAGATAATTTTTTTAATCTAACATATCAATGTTTTATAATGTTTTCTTTAAATTTTACAAATAAGGACAAGGGTGTTGATAAGTAAAAATGTATCAGACTTTTTATTTTTGCTATAATATGGGCATATTGTAATAATCAAAATAAAAATTAATGCAAGAACTAATAGCGAGTAATACTCATAACGTCATTCTTTAGCGTTGCGTAAGGATTTCATTCTTTCATGGTAAGAGATTCTTCATAACGTTTCAGGATGATAACGGAGAAATGAGTCCTACCTGCTATCAGTTCTTATTCATACATATGGCTTTTCCTCTCAATCTTTCTTATTCTCCTCCATCTAATGTCCATCAATTATCTCCTGGCAAGGCAACAGTTGTACTCCTCCTCATGGGGATCGGTGGCGCCGCGCTTACAGTCTTTTTAGGTATTCCCATGGTGATGAATGCGCTTGCAAGCAAAGGATGGCCCTCGGTAGACGGTGTTATTACCGTATCGGAATTTACCACGAATCGTGATCGCGATGATGGAGGCACTACCTATGGGGCAAGCATTGCCTACGATTATACTATCAATGGAGCGCTTTATACGGGAAGTAATGTGCATTTTGGCCAATATGGTACGAGTGATGCCAGTTATGGTCGAGGAATTGTGAACCGTTATCCCATTGGTACGCACGTTCGCGTATACTACGACTCTGACAATCCTTCCACATCCGTGCTTGAACCCGGCGCCGGATGGAGCAGTTTTATGGTTGCAGGCATTGGAGTTTTGTTTACCCTTGTGGGATTTCTCGGTTCCTTCTTTCAATTCAAAAAATATAAACGCGGAGAAACAGTTGCGCCGCCATCTCCTGCTTCGCCGCCTGTTATTTCTCATTAGTTCAAGAGAAGAAACTAATATAATGAAGCGGAAATTTTTTTGAAAGGAGAGAGAATATGGACATTGCGTGGATTCTGACGCAGTATGAACAATATAAATATCCGCTTATTTTCCTTCTTGCGATACCCGAGGCAACAGTTCTTACATTTGCCTGCGGGTTTCTCATCACGGTTGGATTTCTAGATCCTATCATTGTATATGCGCTTCTTGTTTCGGGCGATGCGGTTGCAGATTTTCTTTTCTATATGTTAGGAAGAGCAAGTACGCCTGTAATAGTTGCGTATTTTTATCCCAAGATCGGTATATTTCAAGAGCGTATCGCTTCTATTGGCAAACAGTTTGAATCAAACTGTTTGCAGGTGATCGCCATATCCAAGTTCACGTCCAGCATTGGGATCGTTGGACTCGTAGCCGCGGGAACGCTTCGCGTGCCATATAATAAATTTTTTACAAGCTGTCTTTTGGTTTCGTTATGCCGCATAGGACTTCTTCTCGGTTTAGGATTTTTATTTGGCCGCGCCTACGGACAGATCGGATCATATGTTTATTATTACACTGTCGGCATGATCGTAATCGTTATTTTTGTTTTTTATTTGTTCTGGAGATTAAAAAAATGTTGATAAGAATATCCCAGAAAGAAGTGCGCGCCTTCAATCTGGTTTTTTATTTTTTTATCAATTTTTGTTTCGCCTCACCGGAAATCTGAAAATAACGCTTGTGAAAATATTTACAAAGTCAGGTTTAGTAAACGAGTTATCCACAAGGGAATTGGCATGCATAACATTGTTATGTATAATTATATAAATGAGAAGTGGTAGCAAGTTTCTCCAGAAATATCATTGTGAGCGTAGCGAAGAATCTCTTACTTCTGCGTAATATCGTTTGAGATCCAACATGTGCGTTCAAGGGGTGACGTTTGCCGCCGTATATCTCTTATCAGAGAGCGTATCTATGGCGCTTTTTAAAAATACTTACTACAGATTTTGAATGAGACCATGGATAATAAAAAGTCTATCTTTATTATTGTTATCGTATTGATTCTTATAGTCGGCGGGATTGGTTTTTGGTATTGGTCGCAAAAAAAGACTGGAACTCTGGTTGGTATTCCTATTCCTATTGAAACTCCACAGGCGAAAGGCGCGGTAGGAACAGCGAAAACCATAAGCGAATCAGTTCCAGAAATCCAAACTAATACCGGAGAGAATGTCCCGGAAGTCAATCCGCTTGATCGGACAAATCCATTTAAATATATAAACCCACTACGATAAACGCGTGAATACCCAAACAATTACAATTCCGAAATTATTAGCCGCGGGTACACTCGCGCTTTTGTTTTTGTTGAGTGCAGGGATTATCCATGTGAAGGCAGGCGCCAATGATTCTTCAATAAATTTTAAAAAAGACATTGGTTCTGATTTATTTACATTGACAATCAGCGATCCTGATGGCATTCAGGAGTTTTCCCTTTCTCCGGTGGCGCAATTTCGTTACGGCGGGTTGTTGAGCGGCTGTAACAAATCTTTTTCAAGCGGCAACATATCCTTCATGGATCCTGTTGATTTTAAACCGGTGATGCCTGCCTATGTTATTGATTGCAAAAATAATACCACCGAGCTTGAGATTCCTCCTCCTATTAAAGGATCAGCCAAGAGCGTCTTAGTGAAAAAAGAAATTATTGCTTCATCTCCACAGCTCATTCAGCCGTCCCTTCCGCCTCGGAAAGAGGAGAAAAAAGAAGGACCGCTTTCGGTGCAAGATATTCAATATCCGGTACCCGGTTTGGGCAATTGCCAAAACGAAATTGAATGCCGTTCTTATTGCGATAATGCCGACCGCGCCAAAGAATGTTTCGCATTTGCAAAAAAGTATAATTTGATTTCCGCAGAAGAAACCAAAAAAGCAACTGATCGTTTTTTGAATGTTAAAAACGGTCCCGGGGGATGCAATTCAGGCGCTTCCTGTGAAGCGTACTGCAATAATATAGATCATCTTGATGCATGCATTTCTTTTGCCGAAGACAGTGGCTATTACTCCGGTGAAAAATTGGCGGAGGCAAAAAAAATTCAAGGATTGGTAAAATCCGGAAAACAATTTCCCGGCGGCTGTAAAGACAGAAATACGTGCGAGATCTATTGCGGTGATCCCAATCATATGGAAGAGTGTTTGAATTTTGCTGAAAGTGCCGGATTTATGCCCAAAGAGGAGATTGAGCAAGCGAGGAAAATTTTACCATTGATGAAGCGAGGCGAAACTCCCGGCAAATGTACCTCCAAAGAGCAGTGCGAACAGTATTGTTTTGAGGAAAGTCATAACGAAGAATGCATTGCTTTTGGTGAAAGGGTTGGTTTAATTTCTCCGGAGGACGCCGTGATGATTAAAAAGAGCGGTGGCAAGGGGCCTGGGGGATGTCGCAGTAAAGAGCAGTGTGAGGCGTATTGCGAAAACAACAGCGATGCGTGCTTTCAGTGGGCGCAAGACAATGGATCGTTCAGCGAAGCTGATTTAGCCAAAATGAAAAAAGGGATGGCCCAATTCAAAGATCAATTAGATAAAATGCCACCAGAAGTTACCGCATGTTTAAAGGATGCTTTGGGCGAAAAAAACTTTGATAAGATGGTGAGTGGCAAACCAATTTTTGACAGAAGCATGGAGGGCAAAATGAAGTCCTGCTTTAATCAGCTCACTTCTCAAGTGAGTAAACAATTCAGTGCGCTTCCACCCGAGGCAACTCAATGTATTAAAGATATTATCGGCGAAGAGGGTTTGCGTAAAATTCAAAGCGGTGAGCTTGATCAAGATATAGATTTTAGTAGTTTGGAAGGATGCTTTCAGAAATTACAATCGTCATTTGGCGGAGGATCTGGCGGCCCCGGGGGCCCCGGCGGTTTTTCCGGCCCCGGCGGTTGTAAATCAATAGATGAGTGCACTGCGTATTGCATGTCTCATCCCGATGCTTGTAAAGATTTTGCTCCGCCCGGCGGTGGAGTAGGCGGCGGCCCCGGCGGTGGATTTCCCGGCGGCCCCGGCGGCTGTAAGAGCGTTGAAGAATGCACAATTTACTGCAAAGATAATCCAGATGAGTGCAAGGACTTTAGTTTTCCCGGCGGTAGTGCGGGCGGATTTCCCGGCGGTGGAGCCACTGGTGGCGCCTTTCCCGGCGGGTGCAAGAATCAAGAAGAATGTATAGCTTATTGCAAAGATCATCCGGAAGAATGTAAAAATAATAGTTTTCCCGGCAGTGGCGGGCAAGGCGGTCTTCCTGGAACCACGGGAGGATTTCCCAGTGGTGGCAGTGGTGGTGGCCCTGGCGGTTGCATAAGCAAAGAAGAATGTATGACGTATTGCACTACTCACTATACAGATCCATCATGCGCTCCATATATCGGCGGCGGCGCTGGCGGCACCCCAAGCGGTTGCACCAGCCAAGCCGATTGTCAAGTTTATTGTCAAACGCACTACACCGACCCAGTTTGCACTGGCGGTGGCGCTGGCGGTGGAGGTGGAACACCCTATCCAACGCCACCATATCCCAGTGGAACGCCGTATCCAACTCAAACTCCTCCTTTGGCTCAAAGTTGCGTTGTGCCACCTTCGGGTTTGGCCATTTGGTTGAACGGGGACTCATTGTCGGAAGCAGTTGGCGGAGTAACGAGCGTTTCGGGGAAAGTCGGCAATGCATTTAAGTTTGACGGGTCAAGCGGATATATTAAAATGGGTAATCCCGCAAACTTAAATTTCGGAACAGGGCCATTTTCATTAGAGGCGTGGTTTAATTGGAATGGGGGCGGGAATTCCGGTGCGCTCAATATTATAAGGAAATCAAATTATCCGGTAAGCGGTTCCGGATCGGGTTATTGGGTGAGAATAGGCAAGGACAGCAAAACAATAGAATTTTCTGTGGGAGCAACTACTGGTCCGGAGGGTCAAAGTATTATCACCACGCCGATTAGTTCAGGGGCATGGCATCATGTTGCGGCAATAAGAGATAGCTCCGGCGCTATAAAATTATATATTAATGGCGAGTCGCAAGGCACTGTCCTTCGGCAGGCAACGAGCGCCGACTCAACCAGTGAAGCTCCTTTCACGGTCGGGGCATGGGATGACCGGTTCGGTATCACGGAATTCTTTCCTGGTATGATTGATGAAGTCTCCGTGTATAATAGGGCATTAAGTTCATCCGAAGTACAGGCCATTGCAGGCGTGGGTAGCGCGGGCAAGTGTTCTGCTCAATCACCGACACCATCGCCAAGCAGTCAGGCAACTCCGGACTATTGTTCATCATTTATTTCCGTCCCAAGCTGTTCCTATGTCGGCGCTCCGGATTCACAAAATTATAAATACTGCAAGGAGTGTTATCCCAATAAATAAATGAGACTGCTGTTGGAGTGATAGTAGATTTGCAACACATACTCTCCGAAAACAAAATCCGATAGTATCGGCTATTACGGCATAATATGGAACCCCTTGCATCGCAAATCAGGCCTCAATTTTTGAAAGATTTTGTCGGACAAGATCACCTGGTGGGAACAGGCAAACCCTTGAACATAGCCATCACCGAGAGCCATGTTTTTTCCTTTATTTTGTGGGGGCCTCCGGGAGTGGGGAAGACTACGCTTGCCAAGATTTATGCCAATGCGCTTCATGCAAATTTGTATGAACTCTCGGCAGTATCTGCGGGCAAAGATGATATTAAAAAAATAATTGCGTCCCATGATACATTGAGCGCGCCCACCATACTTTTTTTGGATGAGATTCATCGGTTTAATAAAGCCCAGCAAGATTTTTTACTGCCGTTTGTGGAAAAGGGGACTCTTGTGCTCATAGGCGCCACTACGGAAAATCCCAGCTTTGAAGTTATTCCGGCGCTTTTATCTAGGTGCCGTGTTTTTATTCTGAAGGAATTAAATGAGAAAGAGATGGCGCGCATCATTGAAAGAACAGGGATTGAGATGAATGGCGATGCGAAAGAATGGTTGATCTGCATGACTAATGGTGATGCGAGACAGGCAATTACGGTGTTGGAAAACGCATTGAAATTATATAAAACAATTACCGTTGAAACATTGAAAGATACGGTGCAACATACGTTTTTACGGTTTGATAAAAAAGGCGAAGAGCATTACAACACGATCAGCGCGTATATAAAAAGCA
>CAYHZE010000043.1:0-9097 GCA_964361015.1 uncultured Candidatus Saccharibacteria bacterium
CCATAAACCCCAACTTGAAAAAGCAGTCGCATTTCTCAAGACAAAACTTCCGGCACATATTAAGATTGAACAAAAATACTTTTTGAAAAAAGAGCAGAAGTTCGCATGGTAGCGCGAAGAAAGCTTTTAGCATATGGCGTTTAGCATAGAGGATATGGAATGGAGAATCCTTATTATACTTAAACCCTGGACTCTAAACGCTCAACGCTCAACGCTACTCAAAACAATTAATAACTTAATACGTATCAAGAGCGCGTTTGTATAGCGGCCTACGGGTTCTCTACAGCGCGGCTATTTTCTCCTTAATGAAGAAAATGGCGGGGAGAGAGTTCTGGCTCAACGATCCCCCGGCAACCTATCTTGCGTAGCGCGAGAATTGGTGCTCCGTCCAGCCCACAAAGTATGTGGGGCAAATACTTTTTCGTATCAAGCCCCTCATGCGAGGGGTTTTTTTATGCAACAGTCACAAACATATACGGTGGAAAGCGTAACATCCGGACATCCGGATAAAATTTGCGATCAGATTTCCGATGCGATTCTTGATGAGTGCTTGCGCCAAGATGCAAGATCGCGCGTGGCAATGGAAACATTCGGGGGACACGGGCTTTTGCTTGTGGGAGGCGAGGTGACTACGCGGGCCTCTGTTGATTTCGCGGATGTTGCGCGTCGGGTATATCGCGAGATAGGACATACCAATGAACTGGAAATTATTACCCGCGTGGTACAGCAATCGCCCGATATAGCTCTTGGCGTTGATACCGGAGGCGCGGGGGATCAGGGAATTATGTACGGTTATGCGACAAACGAAACACCGGAATTTCTTCCGAAAGGTGTGGTGCTTGCGCATAAACTTACGTCGGGTCTTGAACGGCTACGAAGAAGCGGAGAAATTAAATGGTTGCATCCGGATGGCAAATCGCAAGTAACATTTCATCACGGAGTATTGCGCGCGGTTTTGGTGAGTTGCCAGCATGATGAGGAGGTGGACCAACAGGAAATTCGCGTAACGCTCATAGATAAGCTTATACGCCCCCTTATCGGCGCAGATACCTCGGTTGAGATATTTATCAATCCCACGGGAAAATTTGTGCAAGGAGGATTTGAAGCTGATACCGGACTTACCGGACGAAAGATTATCGTAGATACCTATGGCGGGCTTGTGCCGCATGGCGGCGGCGCATTTTCCGGAAAAGATGCGACAAAAGTAGATCGCTCGGCCGCCTACATGGCGCGGTTTGCGGCAAAAAATATAGTGGCAAAAGGACTTGCCAATAGTTGTTTGGTTTCAGTCGCATACGCAATCGGCAGAGCCGAGCCGATGATGGTGGAAGCGGTTGATGAAAAAGGCGCGAGCGTTGCCGATTTAGTACAACAAAAATTTGATTTTCGTCCCGCGGCGATCATTGATCGTCTGGGTCTGCGTCGCCCGATCTATCAGCAAACCGCAAGCTACGGACATTTCGGAAAACCGGGCTTGCCATGGGAGGAGATAGTATCGTAGAATAAGATCAAGCAGGATAATTTCTCCTCTATTATATTAAGCAGTCACAGGCACCACGCAATGGAGTGGGATGGACAACAAATTTTATACGATCGTAAGAAAAATGTTGTCCAACATAAAAGTATTATTCATTAAACCTCATTACTACTACATCATATGCCCTCATTACGCATTATTTCCATTATTATTTTTTCTTTATTGACAGTATTTGCCCTTTACGCGTATATTTTTCAAAATAACCCGATACCTGAAATTTCAACAAATACCGAAACTCCGTTTCCCATTGCGTCTCCCACGCCTTCAGATTCCGAAATTTCTCCGTCCGCATCTCCTTTGCTATCATCCTCTCCTTCATTGCAACCATCTACACTCAAAAATCGTATGAATCAAATCACGCTTCAAACTAATCTCGGCGACATTACTTTTGAGACATACGATGCCGATGCTCCCAAGACCGTACAGAATTTCATTACGCTGGCACAAAAGGGATTTTATAAAAATGTTATATTCCATCGCGTTATTAAGGGCTTTATGATTCAAGGGGGCGATCCGACGGGTACCGGTACCGGCGGACCCGGGTATGCGTTTGAAGATGAACTCAATTCGGCAACCGAATCCTATAAACGGGGATATGTGAAAGGCATGGTTGCCATGGCAAACTCGGGACCGAATACCAATGGAAGCCAATTTTTCATCATGCTTGAGAACACGCCGCTTCCCCATAATTATACTATTTTCGGTATTGTGATCGCCGGACAGAATGTGGTTGACGCCATTGGAAATGTAAAAACAAATGCCAACGACAAGCCTCTTGAGGTGGTAACCATTAAAGGCGTGATTGTCAATACCAAAAAATAACTGATGCCTTCAGCAGAGCTGTGAAGATATTCTTCTACAGTCTCAAATCAATCATGGCTGGATTTTCGCAAATGGATAGTTTGCCGGAAAGTTTCAAATTTCATGTGCGAGAAATGCTTTTTGAGTCGGCTGTCGCGCAAAAATAAATCCGCCTTTTGCGGATAATTTCGTGGTTAAAATGATAAGGATAGGACTTGCCGTTACTTTTACCATCCTTAATCTCGCTCCTGTCGTAGCAGGGGGATAAGAAGAACAAAACGTGTAAGTTCTCAAGGAAAAAGGTTTTTCATGGCACCTATAATTTCTTCAGAAATAAAGGATCCTTCTTTTAAGAAAAAACTATTTTTTTCAGCAATAGGTGTTTTGTTATTGGCGGGTTTCGTGGTTGCATGGTTGGTATTGCACAACAAAGAAATGGAGACTGCAAAAGAAGAAGTCAAAAAAAAGACAGAGGGAGAATCTCAAGAAAAATTGGAAAAGCTTAAGGAAGTAGAAAGTGCGATCGAGCGTACCAAAAAAGAACTTGAAACCCTTTCTACACTCTCGCCAGAAGAGAAAGCAGAGCGCCAACGGAAACGTAATATCCTTTCGGCCCGGAAAGAAACCAGTGACGTGGCCATTGAGGGCGTAGAAATAATGATTAAGGGCGCAAAAAAGATCATGGTGAATAAAAAGGAAGGGTATCAGATTGAAATGCCGTCGAATTTCTTGATTGCCCGAAGTGTCGCAAGCGATTGGATTGAATTGCATGATAAACAATTCATGTGCCAAGATCAATCCTGTGAGCCAGTTATGCGCATTCGTGTACAGGCGCGCAATACTGATGAACTTTCGATTGGGGAATGGCTTGGGAAGGAAGAAGAAAGAGCAGGCGCTTCGATTTATTCCCCGCGCGAACAAATCACGATTGGGCAGGAATCGGCATACCGGGTTTCAGAAGAAATTCCCGCGCGCTTTGAAGGCTACTATTATTACTGGGGGAAAGGAAAAAAGATTTATGATATGAGAATTTCAGTTTTTGACGATGAAACATATCGTCCTTACATACATACGTTTTCATTTCTTGCCGCACCATGAAATTCCTCTCAATTTTTCTTTTAGTTTTTTTATTTTCTATTCCTCATTTTGCGGAAGCAAAACAGTTTTTGGTAAAGCCTCCTACGACTCAAGAAGTCGTACAGGCAATTACCAGCGCATCGGCAGTAACCAATATGAGGCCGGCAATGCTCTATGCATTGTATGGCCAGGAGACAAGTTATGGAAAGAATTTAGGTAAAACCGAGCGCGAATGGAGTGCATTTTGCGCCAATCGTAATACCTTGGATTGCAGAAACTGGAAACGATATGACTGCAAGGCGGACAATAAAAATGCCAAGTCCTATGACGACATATTGCGGCTTCTCGGCTATGCGGACAGTGCGGGAAACGCGGATCGCAGTAATATCCCAACTTCTTCAACCTGCGCGTTGGGATTTACGCAATTTGAACCTGCCACATGGTGGCTGATTTCTTCTTCACGTATCGGCAAAACATACGATCCTTGGAATATCCAAGATGCAGTTTTAATGACCGCGTATTATCTTAAAGATCACGGAGCAAATGGCGAAGAAATTCTTGGGTCCGGAGAAGTGATTGGCATAAAAGATCGGCTTGCCCTTCAACAATACTATTGCGGAAGCAATTATCAGCGTTTAGCCTGCCAGGAATATGCCGCCGCAATTGAGATAAAAGCCCGCCATGCCCTTGAAGTACTGCTGAAAGCAGGATATGAGAAACAACTTGAGCGATTGGAAGGGGAACGTCAACAGCTGAACAAAGACTTAGGCACTGCCGCCACAGCGTCCATCGGGTGCAAAGAAGTTCCGACCGAGGAATTTGGATTCGGGGTTCAACACAATCTCAAGGCAACCGAATCTATTACGCCGCTTCTTGACAAGGCAACGCGTGATCTTCTCAAGGCCTATCGGATCTACCGCGCGGCTGAAGACAAAAATCTTTTGAAAGAAATTCAGCAATTCGGCGAGGCACGGAAAGCATATATTGTGAAATCGCTCTATCTTGACCCGGCAAAAACACTTTTTTCTCTCCTGCTTGCCCAAGACCGTGAAGGGATTTCCCGTCTCGCTCCGCAATGTATTGAGGAAGAAATAACGATTGAAGGGATGATAGATGCGCTTCATATTGATTTTGAGGAAGGAGCAAGCGAGACCCAATATATACTGATTACTGACGATGGAAACTATGTTACCCTCCATCCGGCGGGCGGTTTATATGTGCCTTTGGAATCCGGGATGAGGGTTCGTATCAAGGGTGTGCGTATAGATAAAGAAATACTTTTTGATGGAACGCGCTCTCTTTTTGAACCGCATGATGTGAGCGGCGGGATTGATGTGATTAAAGAAGTGGGCAATCCGCCGGTGACGGGTGAGCAAAAAGTACTCGTAGTAATGGTAAATTTTCAAAATACCAAGGAGCCGTCTCTTACCAAAGAGGCGGTTCGTAATATAGTGTTCGGAGAAGTTGATCGCTACTATCGCGAAATTTCCTATGATAAAATTTTTTTAACCGGTGATGTATTGGGATGGTACCGCATACCTCTTAAGCAATCCTGCAACACATCCCTTGCCAAGCTTGAGGCAATACGCGCAGTGGATAGCTTTGTTGATTTTAAAAATTACGGCAGGCTTCTTATTGTAGCGCCTTTTGGACCATCGTGCGGTTGGGGCGGCCTTTCAGATATCGGGAAAAAAACAGTGCGCACAGGCGATGGCAATGTCTTGATTTCTTCTGCCGGCATACGTTCAGCCACTTTTTCTACCATAGCTCACGAATTAGGACATCAGTTCGGCACTCATCATGCCGATTCATTGATGTGCAAAAACTCCGCCATAGCTGATTCGGGGTGCGTGTACGATGAATATGGCGATCCCTACGACATCATGGGGAATCGGGTTGAGAAACATGTCGGCCATATGAGCGCTCTTCGTAAAGAATATCTTGGATGGCTTGGGGAAAAAACATTGAAACAAATTTCCGAATCAGGACTTTATACGTTGGAGCCGATTGAGATTGCAGGGGACGGGCTCAAAGCAATAAAAATCCAAAGAAAGCGCAATGATTTTTTATATGTTGAATATCGCCAGCCCATTGGATTTGATACGGTTATTGGAAGAAATTCCAATGTATTTGAGGGGGCGCTTCTTCATGTGAGGAAGCCCGACGGAGATGCGCGGCGCTCCGCGCTCATTGACCCCACGCCTCCGGGAGACATTTCAACTTCAGCGCTTTTACCGGGGATGATTTTTCAAGACCCTGCTTCGGGCGCTGTAGTAAGCACGGTATCGCGTACGCCGCGTTCGTTAACACTTCGCGTCACTGCGGGAAAAAAAGATTTTACTTTGCCGCAGGTATCAATCACCTATCCTTCCGGCCAGCCCACGGTTTCTGGAATTATGAAAGTAAGCGCTTCTGCGACGCACAGCGCGGGCATTGAACGGGTTGATTTCTACTATGTCAAACAGGGTAGCCATATCCTTTTTGGAACAGATCGGCAGATTCCCTACGAAAGCGAATTTGATACTCAACAACTTTTACAAGGACTCAATTATGTTTTTGCAAAAGCCTATGATTCTTCCGGCAACGAACGAGTGTCAACTATTGAAGGGTTTTATGTGACTGTGCCCGATCGCGAAGCGCCGGAAGTTGTTCTTACCGCGCCTCAAGGAGGAGAAGCTCTCCAAAGTCCGATCACATTTCGCGCGCATGCGACCGATGACATCGGAATTTCTTTTCTTGTTTTCAAGGTAGATCCGGGCTCCCCGGAGGAACAAACGTTTTTTGATTACTATGCTCCTTTTGTTGTTTCAACTGCGTTAGACAAAGGTTCTCATGCCGTCTATGCCCAGGCCCAAGATGCCGCGGGAAAAACTTCCCGTACAGATACTGTTTCATTTGAGGTTGTCCAAAAAGATCAAGAGGCGGATGATAGCAATAGATCCGTTCCTGAAGTCAAGAAAAAAATTGTTGAAAAAAAGGCTCACATCTCACTTCCCAAAAATATTGCGCGTTTGGGCGAGGGTAGGGTAGGACTATCATATACTGCGACATTGACCTCAAGTGAAGGTACGCCGCCGTATACATGGGAGATTCCCATAAATCCCGGTGAATTTCCCTCCGGCCTTTCTCTTGTCCGCGAAACCGGGGTGATTTCGGGAACGCCGAAAGAATCCGGGGCGTGGTCATTTTATGCCAATTTTTATGATGCGAACGGGAAAAGGGGAGTAAAAGAATTCGGGATTGAAATTAAACCCGCGTTAACGTTAGCAATAGACACGAATCTTCCTTCGGGTATTGTGGGAAATTCTTACAGAGCCGTACTTTCGGCAAGCGGTTTCAATCCGCCTTACACATGGAGCAGTCCTCCCGGTTATGGACAGTTTCCATCGGGGCTTAATTTGAGTTCTTCAGGAATTATTTCCGGAACACCCAGTAAAGCGGGAATATGGATATTTAATGTAAAGATTACTGATGCGAGTGGTCAGGAGATTATTGAAGAATTTGGGATTGAGATTGCATCTCCCTTGGAAATTAAAACAACGGATTTATCTGCCGGACTTGTGGATTCTTATTACAGCGCGACATTTGAAGCGAGGGGTGCGGCGAGTCCTCCGTATCGCTGGAGCGTTGCATCGGGTAGATTTCCGCCCGGGCTAGAACTTAATCCTGATTCTGGATATATTTCCGGCACTCCTCATGAGGCGGGGATCTGGGTTTTTATCGCGAAAGTAGAGAATGCGCAAGGAGTGAGCGCGATAAAAGAACTTCATATTGATATCCGCACCCCTTTACTGATTCCCGATCCGTTTCCCGCAGGAACGGTAGGCGCGGCGTATAGCGCCGCTCCGTCAGTGATAGGCGGTGTTGCGCCCTACACGTGGAGTATTGAGAGCGGGACGCTTCCCGTCGGTTTTTCATTGAATGAGAATTCTGGAAAGATAAGCGGAACAATAAATGAAAAGGGCGCATGGAATTTTCTTCTCAAGGTAGTTGATAAAACCGGATTTGGAGGATCACGGTGGATGACACTCAACATCATGGCTCCGCTCGAAATTGTTACCCGCACTCTTGGCACAGGCACGGTCGGGTCATACTACGCAACAAGTACGGAGGTACGAGGAGGAGAATATCCTTACACATGGAGCATCGCCTCTGGGGCGTTGCCTCAAAGTTTGACATTGACGCAATATGGGTATATTTCAGGGATCCTCGCAGAGGAAGGGAGTTTTAGTGTAGTCCTCAAAGTAACTGATGCCAGCAAACAAAGCATTGAAAAAAATTTCAGTATTGCAATTAAACCGAAATTAATTCTTGCAACCTCAACTCTTCCTGGTGGAACGCAAGACATTCCCTATACCGCTTCTCATTCTGTGAGCGGCGGGACTGCGCCTTATGTATGGAGTATTGCTCAAGAGGTTCTTCCTTTGGGTTTGAGTTTGGACACATTGACCGGCGTCATTTCAGGGACTCCGCGGGAGTCGGGTAATAAAAATTTTTTGATACGAGTCACCGATGCAATCGGCGTGGAGACATCATGGTGGTTTTCCATCAATATCCGCGCGCCGCTTACTATTGTTACTACTTCCTTTCTCAATGGGGGCGTGAATAATTTTTATGGCACAAGCACCTATGCTTCAGGCGGAGAATATCCTTATACATGGAGCGTTTCCGGAACTCTTGCGCCGGGACTTACTCTTGCGACTTCAAGCGGATATATGTCGGGTACGCCAACTTCGGAAGGGGTTTGGGATTTTGTGTTAGAGGTGCGCGACAAAGGAGGGCTTACCGCAGTGAGAAATTTTTCAATTGAGATTAAGCCCCGATTGAAAATTACACTGCCTTATTATTCTTCTTCAGGAACCGTGGGCATGGCGTATGCGACAAGCAGTTCTGCCATCGGCGGAACTGCACCCTACACATGGCGTATTTCCTGGCAAACCCTTCCGCCCGGCATCACCCTTGATGCCTCGTCTGGGATTATCTCCGGAACTCCAACCCAAGCGGGAACATGGGCATTCAATCTTGAAGTGAAAGATAGCCACAATGTCCGCGCCACAAACTATTTGGTTATCACTATCAATCCTTCGCCTTCCGGCAGAGCGCCGGGACTTCGCGCATTTTTGAGCGCGGATATTCTAAATTCGCTTACCGCCGTACTCAATAACCTATTCCCTGTCCCGCATTTGTTTGGCAGGTGAATATAAATTTTGTTATATGATGAGACTGTAGAAAAACAGTTTTCGTCATCCTGAACGCAAGTAGACCTACTGCGTAAATATTTTCGCAAGCGTTATTTTCAGATTTCGCGACGAACATCTTTACAAAGTCAGGTCTAAGAAAATTTCTCGACTTCGCTTGCTTTGCTCGAAAAATAAAATTTTTTACTCAATATGTTGCTCCGGGAGATAACAGGTGTTCAAGCATCTACACTCCGGCGGGATCTTCGTGATCTTAAGGCAAACGGGCTGATACAATCTACCGGAAAAAAAAGAACGACTCGTTATATGCTCGTTACCGCGACAGAACATGGCAAGTCATTTCATCATGTTAACTTAATTTTGAGCCTTTTTTCTCGTTGTCATTCCCGCGGAAGCGGGAATCCAGACCCTCCCCTTATTTACGAAGAAAATCTGGATTCCCGATCGTGAAGGCCTGCCCCCGACATGATCGGGGGTCGGGAAT
>CAYHZE010000044.1:0-8842 GCA_964361015.1 uncultured Candidatus Saccharibacteria bacterium
TTTTCGTTTTCTGCGCCGTGGGATTATGTGGCTTTGCGCCTTGCGCAAAGCCACCAAGCCGAGGGGCGAAGCCCCGAGGCAATCCTCTCTGAAAAACGCGGAAGTATTGTTTTGTGGACGGTACAGGGCTCGAACCTGTGACCCCTGCAATGTGAATGCAGTGCTCTACCACTGAGCTAACCGTCCATTTTGTGTCTTTATTTTATTTTAAAAATAAAGTAAAATCAACCCTGGTAGAATTGTAGTTGATCTTTCAAAAAACGAGGTGTATTATGCCGGTTACCATTGTTGTAGGCGCTCAATGGGGTGATGAGGGTAAGGGGAAAATCGTAGATATGCTTGCGCAGTCGTCTCATGTGGTGGTGAGATACAATGGAGGTAATAATGCGGGTCATACTATTATGAATGAGTACGGAGAATTTGTTCTCCACCTCATTCCCGCTGGAATTTTTAACCCTGAAACTTATTGCTTGATTGAACGAGGAGTGGTGATCCATCCTCCTTCTTTGGTGGGTGAGATGAATTCTCTTGAAGAACGGGGAATATCTCTTAAACATCTTATGATAAATCCGTGTAGTCATATGGTGATGCCGTGGCATATCGCAGAAGATCAAGGCAATGAAAGCAATGGGTCAATCGGAACTACATTGCGCGGTATTGGACCCTGTTACAAAGATAAAGCAGGTCGGTGGCAGGCATTGCGCATACATGACCTTTTGAATAAAACTGATTTTGTTAAAAAATTTGACAGCATTTGTCTTCAGAAAGAAAAAGAATTGCATGCGTGTTTTCCGCAACAAGACAATATGCTTTCTCATCTTGAATCCATTCGTTGTTCATATTTAGATGCGCGTGAGAGAATATTGCCGTTTATTGGAGATACATTTGGTTTCATCCGTAAGAGTCTTGCATCAAGAAAGCAGATTTTATTGGAAGGAGCACAGGGTACGCTGCTTGATGTTGATTACGGGACATATCCGTATGTGACATCGTCTCATACAACAAGCATGGCCGGATGTCTTTTAACAGGCATCTCGCCTGTAGATGTTGAAAGAATTATCGGCGTGATGAAGGCATATGTAACCAGGGTCGGGGAAGGTCCATTTCCTACAGAGATAAAAGGGGAGCAGCATAATAAGCTTCGGGAAATAGGCCGAGAATATGGCGCAACTACCGCAAGACCTCGGCGTTGCGGATGGCTTGATTTTCCTCTGTTGCGATATGCGGCTGAAGTGAATCATTTCACAGAGATCGCGTTGACAAAATTAGATGTTCTTGGAACATTGCGGCGTATCAAAGTTTGCGTCGCGTATGAAGATACGGAACATTTGTTAAATTCCTTGGATATATTGAATCTGAAGAATAAAAAATGCAGATATCAACATGTGTATGACGGTTGGGGTAATCTTAACGGCATCCGGTTTCGGGATGAACTTCCCGAACAAGCGCGCATATATACAAAGAGTATTGAAGAAGACATTGGTGTTCCGGTTCGCTACATATCAATTGGCGGCAAAAGAAAAGAGATTATTACGCTTTAAGAAATTAAGAATCCGAAACGTCCTCGTATGCGAGGACGTTTTTTTAAACATTAGGACTTACGCGTTTGACTCCTCCCCTTGCATAAGGAAAGGCGGGGAGCGAGGTATGAGTGAGCAAGGGGAATACCACCCCTAACCCCTCCTGCATCAGGAGGGGAATAGAAAGAGAGTTCCTCCCCTTGCATAAGGGGAGGGTAGGAGGGGTATTGGGTGGGGGATAGAACGTAATGTAACGTTTTTGCCCTCACCATTACCACCCCTAAACCTCGCTCCTCCATCAGGAGGGGAATAAAAGACGTAAATGCGTAAGTCCTAAATATTTAATTTATTGATCAGTTTTTCATGATTGCGCTCAAGGATATCTCTTAAGAATCGGTCGTACATATTCATCCGATAACGAAATTCATCCGTATCCATGACGGCATAGCGAAGCGTTTTTCCCAGTTCTGATTCGGTCATGGCAAGAAATTTTTCAAGGGATCGTTTTTTGATGTCATCGCCTACGATCATGAGATCAAGACGGGCCGCCTCATCATTAAGAAAGACACCAGATAACATGGCAAGCCGTATTTTTCCAAGGCGTTTGATATGATCAAGAAGTTTTTTACGCGATGCGGTGGACGATTTAATAATCAGATCATAGAGTTCGGAAAAAATAGGAAACTCGGCATTGACTGAATACGAGGATAGTTTTTTATGTTTGGCATTGAGGCGTTTACGCTTTTTGTTTGTATGCGCGTCTTCTTTTTTTTCTTCATGGACAATACTTGATTTTTCTTTGACAAATCCTGCTTTGATGAGTTTATGCAAGTCACGCAAAAATGATGCACGCTTAATTTGGATACGTTGCTCAATATCATGGAGCATAAAATCCTGTTCAGGATTTTGCAAAAATAACCGTAAAAGCCGGATTTTTGCAAGTGACTCAAAAAGGGTTTGAAGGATTGTGTCCATAAGGAGGGGATAGGTCTATTGCCATACATCTTAAAATGGAGCGAATATGCTATTCGCTCCATTTTTGCAATCAGTTATTTAAGAGTAACCGATGCTCCGGCCTCTTCAAGTTTCTTTTTGATTTCATCGGCTTCGGCTTTTGCAATCCCTTCTTTCACCATTTTTGGCGCCGCGTCTACCAGATCCTTCGCTTCTTTGAGTCCGAGTGAGGTGATTTCTCGAAGGACCTTGATAACAGCAATTTTCTGGCCGCCTCCGGCAGTTAATTCCACGCCAAAAGATGTTTTCTCCTCTTTTTTATTACTTTCTTCGGCGTCTCCCGAATTTGAACCGGGCATTGCGCCTGCCATCATCGGCATAGAAGCCGACACGCCGAATTTCTCTTCGATCGCCTTAACCAGCTCGGAAAGTTCGAGTACGGTCATTTTTTCTATTGCCTCCAACATTTTTTCTTTATCCATACATATATTGTTAGTTAATTATATTTTTTGCTGCTTTATTTTATCAAGAACTATGGCAAAATTGCGTATATTTGCTTGAAGTGCAACTGCAAGCGCTCTAATTGGGGCTTGCATGGCGCTCGCCACCTGTGCAAGGAGAATTTCGCGACCCGGGAGTTTTGCAAGAGCCACCACCTCCTTTGCGCTCAAGACTCGACTTGCCAGCAGAGCCGCTAAAATTTTAAACGTTTCGTGCTGTTTGGCAAATATCACTAATGCCTTTGCCGGAGCAATCTGATCGCCAAATCCCAACGCAACACCAATTTCTCCTTCAAGTTTCTTGCTTGTAAATTCAATGCCGCTTTTTGCAAGCGCGCGATCAAATAAGGTCTTTTTTGCAACTATGTATTCGGTGTTTTCTTTTTTTAAATTCCGCCGGAGTATGTTAGAGTCGGTCACCGATATGCCGCGAAAATCAGTAAAAAAAGCAATAGTGTTGCGGCTGAATTTTTCTACAAGTTTCTCAACAATTTTTTGTTTTTGTATTTTTGTGCGCATAAAAAACGGCCTTTCGACCGATGAAATAGGCTTCTTTGAATAAAGAAGTAAGCCATTTTCCTCGGTCGGTCTTATGGATTGCCGACTATCTTGGGATGTATGGAAATAGCATAGCAAATGTATTACTATTTCGTCAAGACTTGTGACCCTATGTATAATAACGGAGTTTTAATAATCAGGAATGGCTCATTATTATGGATCTTTCACAAGAGGAACATGATGAAATACACTAAATGGTTTCGTGAAATTAGTATGAATGATGTAGCGTCGGTAGGGGGTAAGAATGCTTCATTGGGGGAAATGTATAGTAATCTCGCGTCCCAAGGTGTTTCTGTACCCAATGGTTTTGCCCTGGTGTGCGAGGGATATGAGTATTTTCTCGCGCATAATGATTTGGTAAAAACGATTTCATCGCTTCTAGACAGTATTGATTCAAAAAAGAAAAATATGCATTTCATCGGCCATGAAATACGTAATCGAATTCTTGCCGCGGAAATACCTCAAGATCTCGCAGAAGAGCTTATTGCCATGTATAGAGAGTTATCCGGGGACAAGCCGAAATATGTCGCAGTAAGAAGTTCCGCTACTGTAGAAGATAGCCCCACTCACTCTTTTGCCGGGCAATTTGAGACATTTTTGATGGTTTATGGAGATAGTGACCTTTTGCACTATATCAAGCAGTGTTTTGCTTCACTTTTCATGGATCGAGCTATTTCGTATCGCATGGACATAGGATATGATCCTTTTTCAATCGGTATGTCGGTGGGTGTACAAAAGATGGTGCGCTCTGACGAAGGATCAGCCGGCGTTATTTTTACGCTTGATACGGAAAGTGGATTCTCTGATGTTATTTTTCTTACGTCTTCGCATGGTCTTGGGGAATTGGTGGTACAGGGACGAGTGAATCCTGACGAGTTTTATGTATCTAAACCAACGCTACGCACTGGCCACAAGCCGATTATACGCAGAATGCTTGGATCTAAAAAAGAGAAGATGATTTATACTCATGGCAGGGGCGAGTTGGTGCGGTCTGTAGAGACAACAGAATCAGAACGAAAGAGTTTTTCGCTCACGGATGAGGAAGTGCTTAAATTGGCGCGTTTCGCCTTGATTATTGAAGATCACTATTCAAATCGTGCAGGCCATAAGGTATATATGGATATTGAGTGGGCTCGAGACGGTATTGATGGTGGTTTGTATATTGTTCAAGCCCGTCCGGAAACCGTAGAAACGTTAAGAAATGCACATATATACGAGATATATCATCTGGAGAATCGTGGAAAAATACTTGCGGTGGGAAAAAGTGTTGGCCGTAAAATCGCAATTGGTCCTGCTCACATCATACCCGCGGTAGAGCATATGCATGAACTTAAAGCGGGGGAAGTGTTGGTTACCGACGAGACTAATCCCGGTTGGGAGCCGATCATGAAAATCGCATCGGCAATAGTTACCAATCGAGGCGGAAGAACATGTCATGCGGCAATTATTGCCAGAGAACTTGGCATACCGGCGGTAGTGGGAACAGGAAATGCAACTGCGTTGATAACAAATGGACAATCAGTAACCGTTTCTTGCGCGGAAGGCGATACGGGATATGTGTATGCTGATGCGCTTCCTTTCAGTATTCAAAAAATAGAGATTGACCATGTTGTTCCTACTCGTACACATCTCATGCTTACGCTTGCACGGCCGGATCTTGCTTTTGAAGCAAGTCGTTTACCAAGTAATGGTGTGGGGTTGGCACGGATAGAATTCATTATCAATAACAGTATTCAGATTCATCCCAAGGCGCTTCTTGAGTATGCGAAACTTGATAGTGCCATACGCCGCGAGATTGACGTGCTCACCGCGGGATATATCAGTCCCCAAGATTTTTTTAAAAAAAGACTTACTGAAGGCATTGGTATGATTGCTGCCGCTTTCTGGCCACGACCGGTGATTGTACGCACAACTGATTTCAAATCCAATGAATATGCAAATCTTATTGGCGGCAAACAGTTTGAACCTAAAGAAGAAAATCCTATGCTTGGCAATCGCGGCGCGTACCGTTATTATTCTTCAGAATTCAAGGATTGTTTTATTCTTGAATGCGAAGTGTTGAAAGCAGTGCGCCAAGAAATGGGGTTTACGAATGTTGAACTTCTTATCCCTATGGTGCGAACAGTTAAAGAAGGAGAGCAGGTGCTCAAACTTCTTGCCGACTGTGGCTTGAAACGCGGAGAGAATAATTTAAAAATTCACCTCATGTGCGAACTGCCGATCAATGCGCTCTTATCGTATGAGTTTCTTGATGATTTTGATGGGTTTTCAATAGGCTCAAACGATCTTACTCAAATGACATTAGGCCTAGATCGTGATTCGGGTATGACGGTTGATGATGGAGATGCGCGCAACGAAGCAGTGAAGATGTTGATGCGCCTTGCCATTCACGCGTGTAGACATCAAAGAAAATATAGCGGCATCTGCGGTCAAGCGCCATCTGATTTTCCGGAACTCACCCGCTGGCTTGTGGAGCAACGCATTGAGTCAATCTCCTTTAGTCCCGATGCACTGCTTGAGATGATTCCCGTGGTGGTGGAGGCCGAGAAAAAATTTGCGTTGGAATCCGAATAACCTTTATCCTGCCTTCAAAAGGCAGGATTTTATATTTTTTAAAATTTTTGAACACGCATATACGCATAATAGACTTATCCCCTTATAATTTCTAGCGAGGAGTGAAATAAAAGTAAACTTTTATTTCATCCGAGTGATGCAATTATATCTTTGATATAATTTTCTACTGCAATTTCCAGATTTCGGCTACGCCTTTGCAAAAATTAATGAAGACTCCCCGCAGCAAGCTGCGGGGTATCAATCCTCCTTCTGTCATTCCTGCGGAAGCAGGAATCCAGACCCGAGGACCTGGATCCCCGATCAAGTCGGGGATGACAAGATAAGAGCGCAGCAGAGCTGCGGGGAATGAACCCTAAGGAAGATTCAACATATACACTGTATATGCTTCATAATTTTTGCTTCGGCTCGCCAGAAATCTGAAAATTTCGTTACGAAAATTATAAGGGGACAAGTCTAATGTTTTACTAAAGAATATAAAAAAATCCGAGAACATCCATGTTCTCGGTATATCGGAAAAATACTTATGTTATGTTTGAGGGGGATTTACGACTTCTTCCTTCTCAGGATAAAATCCCAATGCGTGATAAATGGCAATGAGGACGGAAGACGGTGCAAAAAGAACGTTTCCCTTTGCAATTGTTACCGAATAGTTGTTTTCTCTTCTCCGCGTGGCGTTGAGATCCAAATATTGTTTCATGCAGAGTTGGATTTCCACAGTATATGTCTGGTGTTCGTTATTCCACTTAACGCCAAGGAGTTTTGCATATACGATATCGCTCCGATTAACGCTGGGGAGTTTTGCATATACGATATCGCTCCGAGAGGAAATATGATCCAATTGGTAGCGACTTCTCACTTCCGGTCCGTCCAAAACTTCATGGAGCTTGGCAAGTGCCGATGGTGATACGCCGTTGATTTTAACGATCTGGTCTAAGCTTAAATGATCGGGATTCATTTCCTACTCCATCTCATATCAGAGACACTGTCTCTTTGTTGTTGATATATCCTTGCACTGCAAGGAATTCTATGAGCGTATCATAGACTGAATAAAAAGCAAGTTTTTCCATCTCTCAATCTTTTTTAGGAGGCTATGTGTCTAATCGCAAAACAATCAGGTCGGATTTCTTGAATGAGTCCTTCTTTTTTAAGTGATGCAAGAATCAGTGAGATATCATGTGGAGATGTTTGTTGAAGCTCATCACGCGTTGCGTGGCGGTGTTTCAAAAGATACTGCACGATTTGAGAGCGAAAAAAACGATTTGATCCTAAAAAAGGGGACTGCTTGTGATAGGATTTTGCGCGCGGTAAAAGTTCGGGTTTGCGGGAAAGGACAAGCGCGCCATAGTCCATGAGCGCATAATTCCAAACGCGGGGATTTTTTTTATGAAGTAGCCGCTCGGCTATGGGAAGAATCTCCACGTCTGAAATTTTTTTGTTTGTATGGCTCGCGTATGCAAAAAAATGATGAATAAAAAATTTGCGGATATTGGTGTCAAGAAATACGGTCGGTGTGCCAAATGCAAAACAAGAAACCGCGCCTGCGGTATAGGGGCCAATGCCGGGAAGCGTTTTGAGAAGCGTTATATCAGAAGGAATACGTCCGCCAAATGTCGTTACTATTTTTTGTGCGCATTGCTGTACATAAAGCGCCCGCCGATTATATCCCATGCCTTGCCATTCTTTGAGTACTTGATCAAGCGGCGCTGATGCCAGATGATTGATGGTGGGAAACGCGTTGATGAATCTGGGGAATGTATCCAATACGCGAGATACCTGTGTTTGTTGAAGCATAATTTCGGAAATCAAGATGCGATAGGCATTGACTGATCGAGTCTCGGTAAAACGCCACGGCAAATCATCGCGTTTATATTTTTTATACCATTGTAAAATCTGCGATTGAAAACATGTGATGCCACAGCCAGCATGTGATGTATGCGTTTTTTTTCGTATGCATATACTATGTTTTTTGAGCGGTTTTATTCCACACATAATCTATGTATAGCAGAAGAGTCCATAAAAACAATAAGGGAGCCATTGAATTAAATGGCTCCCGTAAAATGTTCATATGAATTTAATATACATAGCGCATGCGCCGCTTGCGCTCGCGCGTAGACGCCATGCGGTCATGGGAAGGAACACGCAAGAAATTTTTATCTATATCCTGCATCGTCCTCCCTTTTTGCCACTCGGCAAGGCGATAGTCGCCGGTGGTCATAATGCTCCTCTGATAATCAGGGGAAACGCTCAAGATTGAGCCGTTTGGTAGCACTTCGGCGATTACCGGATGCGCGCGGCCATGCTCTCTTTGTATGCCCTTCTTAAGCGTGAGTGGGATTTTTTTTTCTTTAACCAGCCTATTCCCACACCACAACATGACAACAAGACAATGCGGAGCGCTTACCTTGCGGCGCATCCAACGGTAGATATGCATCGCATTTGACACGGTGATGTGCAGTTTTCTTCTCCCGTCTTTTGTCTTTTCTTTTACCAAATGAACGGCACGGATGATAGACCGTACCTTGTCTCCGATTTTCAATCGGATTGCTTCACTTGCGGCAAGATGGAAAATTCGCACTGATCGGAAGTCATGATATCCACTTGTATACTCCTCGTCAAATGTTTCGCATCTGGGAAAATCAAACTCGTCTATACCACGTTCACGCAAGTCGCGGGCGCGGAGTTCTGAATCATACTGGATGAATTCAGTTTCCAATACAGGACGGCCATTGAATTCAA
>CAYHZE010000045.1:0-8808 GCA_964361015.1 uncultured Candidatus Saccharibacteria bacterium
CATCCCGTCGATCCTGATCTCGATCTGGAACGACTCCACCCCCGTCTTGGGCCACATTGACAGGGTCCCTGTCAGGTGTACGAGGATCGGGGACATAAGCTCCATCCCCCCCTTCAGCTACCGTAAATTCATCCCGATACTCATCTCTATCTGGAACCATTCCGCCCCCATCTTGGGCACTCACGAAAGTGGACCCAAGGGACAGGAGGGCGAGAATTGCGATACTCATCAGGGTCTTCTTCATGGGACTTCTCCTTTGGTGGGCTCGGAAATGACCTCAACAACACACAAACACAATATAGCCGATAGCAGTTTTTCTGTCAAGTGCTTGTATTGGTCCACCACATATTGGACTTTTCAGGCCGAGCAGATGAGTGAGTAAGCATAAACTGCAGGGGTGATTGAAGCTTGAACCCCCAATGCGGCCTCTCGGTATTATATAAGAGATTCTTCTCTACGCTCATGACGGAGATTTCTAGGTTCACAGTTCTATGTTTTGACAAACAGGCGGTATTATTGATATACTTATCATGTCTTAAAATAGACATAAGTAACTCAACAGAGACGAATACAGATTCGCATACGCACCTCTCAAATGGCTCTTAAAAAGACATTTTAGGTTTGCTTCAGGGTAACAAATACGCGGGAGAAACCCGTATCTATGATCGAGATTTCAGACTTCTTTTTTGAAGGCATGTCATTGTTATACCTCTCTCAATCCGATACTATTTTTTTCTTCATTCCCGTTCATATATGAATGGGTCTTTTGAGCAATTTCTCAATTTTACAAAGACGCGCTAACGGCTTTGTAACATAACCGCATATTATTACTACCCAAAAACACTTGCATGTGCGTTGTGTAATTTTTTTCGTACCCATTTATTTTTTATGAATATCACATACATCATTTTCGGCGCCATTGGCATTGCGTTGCTTGGCGCAGGCATAGGATTAGGATATTATATCCGTCAGCTTGTGGCTCAAAAACGCAAATCCTCCATTGAGGCGCGATTGAAAAAACTTATCGAGGATTCCAAGGTAGAAGCAAAAGAGATACTTTTTGATGCAAAGGAAAAGGCCGCCAAAACTGCGGAAGAAACGAAAATTGAAGAAAAAGAGCGCCATAGCCAGATGCGACGGCTTGAGGAACGGGTGCTTGAGCGGGAGGCGGCAATTGATAAACGCGTGTTTGATCATGAGAAGCGCACCAAAGAATTGGAAGAGCGCATTGAGCGGGTAAAGAGCGCAAAAACGGAAATAGAAGCGGCGCGTGAGAGCGCGCTTAAAGAACTTGAACGCATATCGGGATTGACTAAAGAAGACGCAATGAACGAAGTGATGGCAAAAATTGAGAAAGAATACACCATTGATCTCATGGCGCGCGTTAAAAAACTTGAACAGGGCGGTATGGAAGAATTGGAGCGCCGCGCAAAAAATATCTTGGCGACATTGATCCAGCGATTGAGTACATCAACAACATCGGAGGTCACCACTACTACGGTTCAACTTCCTTCCGATGATCTGAAGGGAAAGATTATCGGCAGAGAGGGGAGAAATATCAAAGCGCTGGAACGCGCGGTTGGCGTGGAAATTATCGTGGACGATACTCCCGGATCAATTGTTATTTCAGGTTTTGATCCCGTGCGCCGACAAATTGCCAAAAGCGCGATTGAAAATCTTATTCAAGACGGCCGGATTCAACCCGCGCGTATTGAAGAGGCCGCCGAGAAAGCCCGTGAAGACATTGAGAAACAAATTCGCACGGCAGGCGAGGAGGCGGCGCACGAGGTTGGCGCGTTTGATCTTGACCCGAGGCTTTTAACTCTTGTCGGAAGACTTAAATTCCGCACAAGCTACGGGCAAAATGTCTTGCAACATTCAATTGAGATGTCTCATCTTGCAGGTATGCTTGCAGCAGAGGTGGGAGCTGATGTGGCAATCGCCAAAAAAGGGGCGCTTTTGCATGACATCGGAAAAGCCGTTGACCACGAAGTAACCGGCACGCATGTGGAAATCGGCCGGCGGATTTTACAAAAATTCAATGTGGATACAAAGATCATTCAAGCAATGCAGTCGCATCACGAGGAGTATCCGTATGAGACCATTGAGTCAATTATCGTGCAAACCGTGGATGCGGTTTCCGCTTCCCGTCCGGGGGCTCGGCGTGATTCGCTTGAACACTATCTTAAACGCCTTGAAGATCTTGAAAAAATTGCCACATCGTTTGACGGCGTGGAAAAAGCATACGCGATATCCGCTGGCCGTGAAATTCGCATCTTCGTAACCCCCGAAAAAATTAGTGACATAGAAGCCCATAATACGGCACGCGAGATCGCGCGGCGCGTGGAAGGTGAACTTAAATATCCCGGAGAGATCAAAGTGACCGTGATCCGAGAAACCCGCGTTATTGAGTATGCGCGGTAAAAAAACCACAATAATAGACTTTTACGTTTGACCTTTATTCTCCTCCTCAAATAGGAGCGAGGTTGGGTGAGGTATAAGTGAGGGCAGGAACTGCATAGCGTATGTTTTATCCCTTAGAGCCTGTTCAGTATCTTTTTTCCAGAGCCATTTTAGTGATATTTTGAGCGAAAAACCTGAAGACCGACGAAACGTAGCGGTGCCTACATTGAGGAGGTCTGAAGGTTTTGTAGCCAAAATATCGCAAAATGGAGTCGGGAAAAAGATACTGAACAGGCTCTTACCCATACCCTTCCTTTCCTCCCCTATTCTAGGGGAGGAACAAAACACGGAAATCCTATTATGATGACGAGAACCCCATGGGATTGAATAATGTTTCCGAAAGGCCGATTTCTATCAGTTTGGGAAATTCATCCCATGGGATTTGAGTGGCAGGAATTTCTTTGGGATGCAGTCCGCCGTTTTGCAATGAGTTAGTCGCGCGATCATAATACCATTCCTTAACTCCCGGATGGCGTGCTGGCCGGCATAATGAAAAAACATCCTCCTCCAGCTGTTTGCCTGCCATTTCTGCTTCGCGAATACGTATGAGGCATACAAGCGATCGCAAATCAAGGCGTTTTGCGGGTTTCGTGAGGATATTTGCGTGTCCGGTTGCCATTTTCTGAATCACCACATCAAATTTTCCCCCCTGTACTGACCGCAAATACCCGGTCATTCCGCCGTTGTCCGATTCAATGCATATCACGTTTAATTTTTTTTCGCGTTGGCGAATATCAGCAATAATGCGTACGTTACCCGCCTTCTGTGCTTCCATAAATTCTCTTGGCAGTTCTTCCGTGCGGCGCACTTCTTCGTTATAATGGCCTGCGAGCACCGGCATAATAATTTCCACTACGCGATCGGGTTTGCCTACACAACTTTTGTTAAGATTATATATCAACGCGGAAAGCCCAAATGCGCGGTCAATGGGATCTTCTGAAATAGTTCCGCGCCCAAACAAGTCGTCTCTGCGCGCATATTCAAGAAGTTTAGAAAGCGCTGGTTTTTCCGCTACACCTAGATCATTGGCAACCAAAAGCGATGCAGTAGCTCCTTTGAGTTTTGTGTGGTGATCATAACGCCCGCCTCCCATATCTATCAATAAACACCCCTTTTTTTCAAGCGATTCAGGACTCTCCCCTTCCTCAATCATCTGCCGGATTGTAATAGAGGCGGTTGTGATACCGGGATATCTTTCTTGCCCGAATTTTTTCAAAAGAAAAATAGCTACAAGCGTATCGGGTTGCAGTGTGGTGGGTAGCATAAGAGAAGTAATAGGATTTGATATAAGCCCTTGACTTATTTCCATGGAAATACTATCTTATATTTAAGATAATAAGTCAAGTATCCTGTGTTTGTTTTTATAAATATCTATGTATATGCTATAATATCATGGATAGTGGAGGAACACTTGAGTATTCCTTAAAGGAGATAATGCATGGCCCGCCGATCTGTGAAAGCGGCATCAGCAGAGATCTTTGAAAAACTGACAACCGCAAAAGAATACCGCAACGGTTTTGCGAAACAAAAGCATGGTATAATAACCCGGTTGGTCGCCATACAAGACGAATTGATGCAATTTGCCGAAATGCCCGGTAGGAAGCCTTACCAAATGAACGGCTTTCTCATGGAGCAGTGCGCGCGATTTTCAAGTAATCTGCCTAAAAATACGCCAAAAGCCCAGTATATTTCAGAAGTCATTATCAATCATCTCCATGATCGTGCGTTGTCAAATCCTGACTATATTTGGCTCAAGATTCAAGGAAAACGTATGATTTTTACAGGGATTGGAGAAGTAAAATCTCATCCATTGAGCATCGCGCATAGGCGCAGACAGTTGTTTTTTCAAGAAACTAACATACGCAGGTTGATCGAATGCGGCGAGATCGCTTCTCTTGTCTCCCGCCATTACCATATTACTTTGGCACATACATTCACGCGCTATCTCATCTTGCCGCGAGGTATACATGTCCCTTATATTCTTCCTGCCTCCGTTCCGCTTGGGTGGGAAATTAAAGAGATAGAATTTACTTTTCCTGAAATAGTTTTTCTCAAAAATTTATTGTGTGATGATATACCGGGATCCGAGAAACCCGATGAGCACGCTTCTCCCTATTCCCCGGAAGAATACGAAACATTCGTATGCGGGTTGACTTTGTGCATTAAGGAGATCATTGCAGGTCTTTTTCAAGATCTCTTGCCGTATAACAAGCAAGATATTCTGGACACTCTTGTTCTTTGGAGCATGATATACAATTCCATTCCCACGAGTCGCGAATCTATTGAGTGCGTGGCGCAATGGATTCATGCAGAAAAACAAAAGAATCCTCTTCTTATTGCAAAACCTCCCTGTTCACTCATTGAATATGATGCAAAAAAAATATCTTCCCACCCGCTTACGCAATACGCCGCCAACGGTAATATATCACTTGCGCGCGCATTATTATCTCGTTTGCAAGAAATTAAACAGGATCTTCCCGATCCGCCAAAACTTTCCTGTAAACAAAAAATAAATATATTTGCGTTATTGTAACAAAAAAGGCCCGCCATGCTCTTGCATGATGCGGGCCTTGTGTTTTTCCCCCTCCTGATGCAGGGGAGGAATCAGATGCATTTCTGTTCCCCTCCTGATAGAGGAGCGAGGTTAGGGGTGGTATGAGTGAGGGCAAAAACCTAAAGAAAAAATTGATATCCCCCACTCTTACCCTTCTCCCTAACCTCCTTTATATTAGAGGGGAGGAACCAAGTGCGAAAGTGCTAGGACACGAGAAACCCAATGTTAGACTCAACAGTGTTTCGAGACAGCCCCGACGAATCCATGTCAACGTTCTCGGTGCCATTGGCAAGCAGTTGGGGCTTGGACTGATAATACCATTGCCCCGGTTCTTTTCGTAAAAATGTATCAG
Source organism: uncultured Candidatus Saccharibacteria bacterium (assembly GCA_964361015.1). Lineage (GTDB taxonomy): Bacteria > Patescibacteriota > Minisyncoccia > Sungbacterales > HO2-52-23 > CAYHZE01. The sequence continues at coordinate 5,370 of CAYHZE010000045.1, forward strand.
CGACCGCTGATAAGTTAAAATCTTTTGACATGATGATGACATTCCCCGTGGAACGCCGCATGACTACCAATGACCGGCTTTTCGCGAGTTCCTCCAAAAGATAGGGATCATCACTATCCAGCCATATTCCCGCCTCCTCATCGCGATTACCGATCGGAAATGTCTCAAACGATTGACTTTTCGCCATTTCTTTGGCATCTGCTTGGCGTGCCTGCGCCCGATTGTGCACGCGCACAAACCATTCGGTTCTTTCCAGCATCTCATCTGCCGGAACGCAAGACAGAAACATGTCGCGGATATAATGCGACACCGTCATGGGCACTTGATGATTTCTGGGCCCCTTATTCGGGGTTCCCCCTTCCGGGAGTAACTGCATCGCTGGCGTACGCATTACTTGTTCTCGTAAACCCAAGCTAAGGCGTTCATTGCGTCGGCTTGTTTCCACATAGACTGTCACCACATGCACTGCGCGGCGCACCACCTCCTCATCATCAAAACAGAAGTTCACCTCGGAGGCATCATGCCCGAGGCGATAAGCCTGGCGCATGATCCATGTTATCGCATACGGCTGGCGCCTTAGGTAACCGCCTTGTTTACTGTGATGGTCATTGTTCATGTCCATCATGCGAGCAAGGTCATCAAGTACCGGATCGTGATCAGGGATTTTTTCGACGGACCGCAATTCATGGAGGATCGCAGATGTTTCGGAATCGAATCCTCGATCCGTGTATTTCAATCCACTTCCGACTCCGATTGTGAATATCCCCTGATGAGATAACCTTTCTATGTCATTGTTTGACAGATGGATGTTTTGACTGACAAACTTTATTTTCAAAGGTCTTCCAATCGCCTTTTCAAATAGATAAAAGGCGATGGCGCGGTCAATGACCGGACGGCGCGGTAACATAACTTCCGTGTAAGACATTGTTAGCCCTCTTTCTTTTTGAAAAACAAACTCTCATGTGCTATCAAACAATAATAAATCATTCTATAAAAAAAGTCAACCCCCTCTCCTATAATATGATTATAGAATCGGGGGTTGGGAAAAACTTATGGATAGACACCGCGCCTTATCGGCGCATTTGTTTTTTCCATAAGTTATGACTTACGCCAGTCATTGCAGAGAAGGCTACTGTTCCTCACGAAGAGAGGCAGGGTCTTGCGCCGCATGAGTCCCATTTTGAGTGGTCTCGCGGATGCCTTTCAAGTGATCCGGAAGCTTATCATAAGGTACATCTAATACCTTATGAGAAACCTTTCGGAGAATGTAGAGGACAAACCCTCTCAACTCGCTTAATACATACGGAGTGTTGAGAGTAAAACCCCCCTCGGTAAGCCGATGCGTGCTGTAGTGGGTCAGTCCGGCAACGAAGATGAGTTTGTCATCCTCACGCCTGACCACATACGCCACTTGGCGATATATATCCACTTCTTTTTCTTTACGGTCCTCACGCACGGAAACCTTGAAAACGTAGGCACCGTTCCGACCGCCGGCATCCGTCAGCATAACCATGCCAGCCGCATTATCAGCCGATAGAGATTCGGCTCCATGTTCAGCTACAGCGGCCGGCATGATCCATGAGAGTTCAAATTGTTCATTGCGCCGCGCAAGTTTTTGCAAACGCTCATTTTGGAAAGAACCGTCTTTTGCGCGGGCAAAAAACTTGGCAACCGGTTTGCCATCTATGATTTCCTCATAGACCTCAAGTTTCTTCGACCAATCTGTCGCCAGAGATCCCGGCCGAACAGTTTTCCCATCGCTCACGATCTCAAACCCAATGTCAGAGGCATAATCGCTATACCACGACTTGGGTGCTCGAATCACGGCAGTGCCTGAAACGCCGTCGCCGAGTTGATCCAGAGTTTTTAAGTTGCTCACACGACTCACGTCGCCGAGCTCCTCCATTACGCCAGCCTGTTTTTCCCACGATTCGGCCCATCGGATGCCATTGATCAGGGAGTCGCGAATGACCAGGTTGATTTTCCTCCATGTTGCTATCTCATGAAGGTCATCAAAATAAAACGTAGGCATCACGCTTTTGTCGCCGGCGGCTTCAGGAAAGAAAAAATTTTTCACAAACTGGGGTGCGGTTATCGATGTCACCCTCAGCATGTGCTTCTTATTTCCTTCCTTATTATCGCCGTACTCCACCTTCATCTCCGGACGCACGACGTTATAGCTTAGCAAATCCGCAGGCCTTTTTGAATCAATAAGGACAAAACAAAATCCTTCACCAAACCGGAGCATATTCACAAGATTATGCCGGTTCTGCGGGCTTTTCTTTTGTGCTGTTATTTGTGCTGGTGTCAGCAGTAATCCCGCGGCAATATAGTTGTCCGCGCAGTTTTGCAGATTCTTCTGCTCAACTGATTGGATTGCACTTTCGTAGGCATCCAGCTCTTTACAGATCCGAAGGCCTTCCATCATTTCCGGATACCGCGGATTCCACCGTGACCCGTCATGGGCCACAAAAGCCGCGGATTCACCCTTGGAGACAGAGACAATTATTTCAAGATTTTCACCCTCCTCGATGCCCTTCTTGAGAAAAGCATCCATATCCTTTACGTTTGCGGTATTAGGGGTTGGCGTCCCTTTGGCGACATATCGCACTACCCCGTCACCACCAGTCTCCTTAGCAAAACGCTCAAGAAACCATTGGTGCAGGATAACAAGGCGTTGTTCTTCATCGAGCTTCGCTTTGATTTCGGGGTATTTGCCCTCAAGAGCGTTTTTCACCGTTGTGATGAACGCGAGACCTTCGGTGAGTTCTTCTATGCCCGTCTGCAAGAGGGCAAGATCGCGTGTTGCAAAACCGGCCTTCTTCGCCTCTGACAATTTTGATGTTTCTTCTCGGAGAAGTTGTTCAACTTCCCGTTTCTCGCTAAGCAAATTGCGAAGATTTGCTTCGCTTTTGCCAGATCGCTCGTGGCGTTGTTGCAGTTCCGCATCGCGAGGATCGCGATCTGCAACGAATTGCAGACGCTTCGCCGTCCGTGCGCGAATAATATCCGCAACTCCATCTTCGTCTATATCCTCCGCCGGAGCCGGTGCGGGCGAAACTGGCTGTTCAGCCGCGCTTGCCAAAATTTCTCCATTAAAAACCGTTTGCGTTTGGGACGCAACATTGGTATTGACTACGGCCACCGCCTTGATTTCTTCCAGATGATCCCTTATTGCATCCTGCATCGTACCCATATCAATCCCCTTTTTGAGCCGAACATGTCGGCTTGATTGTCCGCATACAAATGGTGGAAAAGCGCATCTTGCCTGTGCATATTTTTCGCATACATCTCTTCACGCAGACCCGCAACTCCTTTCTTCTCTGCGCTATTGTTTGTCAAATAACATTAACTTAGTAAGAAGAAGTGTACATGTATTATAATAACTTGTCAACATCAATATATGTAACCCCCCACACCCTCTTAAAATTAAGCCAAA
>CAYHZE010000046.1:0-8431 GCA_964361015.1 uncultured Candidatus Saccharibacteria bacterium
AATCTGAACAAGAGATTCTTTTGCTTGTTCACGCAGTACATCCGCGGTTGCTTTTTCAGCAACGCCCCCCGCAGTCCGTGTTGAAGAAACGCCAAGCGCCGTAGTAATAAAAATTGTAACAACAATGAGTCCGAGGGTAGAAATGAGTATTTCTTTTTTGAGACTCTTGAAAAACATATTGCTTTATGGTATCATTTATATTACTAATAGCATATCACTTATATAGACACATCACCATGACATAAGGGAATATTAGTCTTATTCAATAGCATCATATGTATAGCATACCATTTCCTTTCCTCGTGAACAATCACTATTATGAGACTGTAAAAAAATACCCGAACACTGTCATTGCCAGGAGGGCTTCCGACGAAGCAATCTCTATCTCGAGGTTATAGATTGCTTACGCAACGCTTCGCAATGACATCATGGGAGATATTTTTCTACAGTCTCATAATAGGACTTACGCATTTCCTTTTCCCCTCCTACCATAGGAGGGGTTAGGGGTGGTATTCCCCCCACTCTATACCCCTCCTAACCTCCTCGCTATTTACGGGGAGGAACCAAGCGCGTAAGTCCTATATAAAAAAATAATGGCAAGTTTATCATTCAATAAAATCTTATCAAAGGCATTAGAAACCGTAACTCACGGTTATCTATCGTTTGATGCTATCTCGAGCGGAGTATTACGAGTTGATTTAGGAGAAAGTGCCTTTGGTCCCTCTCCTAAGGTTTTGCATAAGCTTAAAAATCTTTCGCAGAATATTTCTGAATATCCTATCAAACAGACAGTAGTGCTTCAACACGCTCTTTCTAAAAAGTTTCAAATTTCTCGAGATCAGATTTTAATAAGTTGTGGAATTGATGAACTCATTTCGATTATTGTTCACGGCTGTGCGAATTCTGGAGACACAGCGATTGCTGTCGTGCCCACATTTTATCGACTGCTTGAGTGGTCTAGGCTATTTGGATTGAATGTATTAAAGATCCCATTATCTTTAAATGATAGGTTCGAGTTCACTGAAAAGGTTCGCGATGAGTTAGTTATTAAAAGTCAAAAAGAGCACGCAAAGATTATTTTACTGTGTCATCCAAACAATCCGGCGGGAACAGTGGTGCCATTATCTTACGTTGAGCGTATAGCACAATGCCTCCCACAGACATGGATTGTTGTGGATGAGGCTTTTTATGAGTGCCTTGGTGATGAAGATCGAACAAGTGCAATTTGTTTATTAAAGAACTTGCCAAATATTATTGTATTACGCAATTTCTCAAAAAGCTATGGACTTGCCAGTATTCGTTGCGGATTCCTTATTGGTAGCGCAGAGTTGGTTCGCAATCTTACTGCGATTGCGTCACCATTTGCAGTAAGTGGCATCAGTGCTACGTTGGCGGTGAGTGCACTTTCAGATAAACCCTATATCAGATCGGTAGCTACTCGAACACGAACGTTACGGAATGAATTTATAAAGTCAATCGCATCATTTTCCCATATTGAAGTTGGAAGCGATTCACAAACCAATATGCTCTTGCTACGACACACTTCGAAAGATCTATTCATTGAACTCAAAAAATGTAAAATTCTTGCTGCTGATTTCAGAGATATTGAAGGACTTGAAGGATTGGGTTTTGTCCGTATTACGATCCAGAGAAAAGAAAAAAATCAGAGAATTATTTCCGCGTTAAGGAAAATAAATTGATTGTTAAAAATAGACTCAAAAAAATTTGACTATATTTGAAATATATGCTTGTCTGGTTATAGACTTTTCACATTGGCTTTGACCATGAGTCCTTTGAAATTAAAGGAGAATAGCGATGTTTGACGAATTTTTCAAAAAAGATGCAACCGCTTCTTTTTCGGCTGATGTTATACAGCTCAATATCGTGACCGCCCCAATTCTTCACGTCCCAATTCTTCAGTGAGTTTTTCCGGGAGACCACTTCAAATCCAGTGCCAAATAAAAATGGGTGAAGAAGTAATCTGGACTGGAAAATACGATAAGTCTAAATAATGTGGGGGAAGGGTGCCGAATACTTGTTTTTGCGTAAAGCATTCGCGATTTTCTCAAATAAATCATTTGTCACAACATCTTGATCTGAGATGCTCCGGTATCCAAACTTTTCATCTATGAATGTTTTGCCCCCGAACTCAATCTGGCGGTTATAACGGGGAATCAAGTGCCAGTGTACCTGCGGATCTGGAGGATTATTTTGATATGCGTGATTCATTGCGCATGCCCAGTTGAACATCGTCGCACCGAACGTTTTCTGTACGAGCGTCTCAAGCTCGCGTACGATTTCCATAAAGGCGAGGGCTTCTTTTGCGGTGATTTCCATGAGGCGCGGGCATGGCCTTCGTAAAACAACCACGCACCTTCCAAGATATTTTTGATTGGAATTGAGCCGCACGTCCCAGTGTGGGGTGCGATAAATCAAATCTTTTTCATTTATATTGTTCATACATGCCATGATACTCCCAAGAGTAAGGCTTGACAAATCTTTTTGTTGGCGCAATTCTCAATAGAATTGAGAGGCATATTGTCGTCAGTTTATCAGCAGGGAGTTTGACTATGGATCGATTTCTGCTCACCAAACAAAAATGTGTTCTTTTGCATATTACATCAACCGCCGTTCTAGATGCAATCATAGAACGGCACACCATGTTCTTGAGCGACCCTGAAGTGACAAAATTTCTTAGGGTCACAGACATATCTATTGAATACCAGCGTCAGAAGATTTTAGGTATTGTCAGTTCATCCGTCCAGTGCGCCATGGCAGTACTTTTGGGGACGGAAGAATGCGATCTTCAAAGCATTGCGTCCCGTTATATTGGTATGGCGACACTGAGGGACATTGACGCATATAATCTTTCTGCGCATTCGGGATCTATGATTGGAGACAAGTCGCTTTGGGGAAAAGGTTTTGGCAAAGAGGCAAAACTCCTCCAGCTTTATTATGCGTTTGTGGATTTGGGATTGCGGTGGGTATTTAGCCGAACCATCCGATCCAATAACGCTTCTGTCCGAATGCTGGAGAGTACCGGATATGTACAACAGGGTGTGCGTCCCGATTGCCGCCGTGTGGGTAATGATTTTTACGATGAACTTCTTTTTGGCTCCAATAAAGAACGGTGGAGGGCAGTATGGAATGAGCGCGCTTGGACGCGCGTATAATTTCAGCAATTTAAAACCCCCGCTAGCACAAACCTCGGCTAGCGGGATTTCTTTTTTACCCCCTATGGACAGTTGGATTCAAACAACCATCCATCAGTGCAGAACCCACCCATCCTTTCCAACACATAATTATCAAGCGCAATGAGCGTTTCAAAATCTATACGCTCCATACAAGCAGTAGCCATTTCCATAAAGTGGCAGTCGGAGAATTGTTCAATTCCGTATTTTGCGCAAAATTCTTGGTCTGTGAGTAATTGATGGACGCGCTCTGGACGAAGCACTTCGGCGCCAATGAACTTTCCGTATGTATCCAGAATTTTCTGGATGTGCGCAAAATAGGCAAATTGAAATCCTTTGGATCCCTCTTCGTACAACGCTTGGATGTTTAGCAGTTGATCAAGAAGGTAATACTTCGCCATTTCTATCCATTGTGGATCGTCTGCTAAATTGACAATGGATTGGTGCAGGATATTTTTTGCTTCCTCCTGGAGATCTACGACTCCTCCGCGATCAAAGAGGATAATACCCGTGGCATATTTTCGCGCAATGTGACGAATTCCTGCCACGTGATTTTCATTGAAAAGCCTGCGGATATATTTGAACGGATCAGCGGTGTATTCCACCAAGTATCCATTCATGATTTTATTTCCTCTTTTGCGCGTATGGACAGAATCTACAAGCACAAAACTAACATCAATATCAGAGTACTTGGAAACCTTGATGCCAGTTGCATAACTCCCAGTGAGCAATGCGCCAGCTATCAAAGGATCGCTGAAGTATTCTTTAATGAACTTGTGGACTGTTGTCTTGATGCGGCTATCAAGGAAGCTTAACCCGTTTGTCTCTGTAGGCAGGGATTCGATGGTTACCATATTGGCATTCCTTTTGTCAAATTGTCAAAGGGCATGTCTATCGGCTCTCTACGGCCATACGTAACATCCGTGTTTTAGCTGATATTGCTACCAACGTACGCCCCCTATTGCCATTGTCAAGCCATCGTATTAGTCCACACATTCTACAACCCAAAGTTGGTTATCATGGGGAATGATATAAAGCTAAGATTTTGGTATCTTAACAGGGATACATTCTTGTTTTAAATCTTCTATAAATGCGTCAATTTGTTTTTTTGAGACATGGGGCATTATCAGCAGGTGCGCGATATCTTTTTCAACAGCAAGTTGCCATTTTTTTGCAATCTTCTCCGATGGACGTTTCATTACTATGGTAACAGTTTCCTATGGCCCATAGCAGAAAAAAGCCGCGCTCATGGCGCGGCATCTCGCAGGTCATCCTCTTTATATAGAAAGGTATGGGAGTGTTGCCGAATAGACTTTTTGCCTATTTTGAGAATTTTTTGTGGCTCATGTAGGCAAAAAAGTTTTTACAAATTTGCAAAAAACGGCATTCGGCAACAGTCCTGGTATATTCAGAGGCTCAAAAAAATGGTCTTTTGTCTGATCAACTGCTTGCTAAATAGTCATATCGGTGATATAGAAGATCAAATGCGTTCATTAACAACAATAATCAAATTTCAGAGGTATGAGCCATGGATCTCAAAAAAGAAATAAAATCAGGACATATCAAGGAAGTCGTTTTTGACTTTGATGGAACGCTCTATTCCTCAAGAGCCGGAATAGAATTCCAAATTAGAACACAGATGCGTCATTGTGCAGCTGAAACATTGGGGGTTTCTGAAGAAGAAGCGCGAGGACTTTTGATTCAATATAACAAGAGTCATAGAGCCGGTGTGCTGGGTCTTCGTGAACACCATTCGGTTGATCCAACTGCTTTCTATCGGAAAGTATATGATAGAATGGACATCAGTCGGCTTAAGCCCTATGAAGGCTTGGCCGGGCAACTCAATACACTCTCTCAATCCGTCCATTTATCTGTCTTTACTAACTCAAATTTTTCTTTCACACATCGAGCGATTGAGATTCTCGGGCTCACTAGGGTTTTTACTCGCGTCATAACTGTTGAAGATAACGAATTTATTCGTAAGCCGGATCCCGAAGTGTACAAAAAGCTCTTTATACGGCTTGAGGTGGAACCATGCGAACTGGTCATGTTTGACGATATTGTGTCAAGCCTCAAAGTTCTGAATGAGCTTGGAGGACATACTGTGTTGGTTGGCAACGGGCTAAGAGACGCCCCGGGCTATATAGATCTCCACACGGGAGAGGAGTTTGAGGAAGTTCCTGAATTTATTGACTGGAGCAGTCATGACATTACCTCGTTCATCAGGTATTTGAACGGCTAAACAAAATAGACATCGGTCACAGAACCGATGTCTTTGTTTTTATGGGACTCTTTTCATGCCCATTATCTTATTGCTTGGATTTCCTGAAGAAATGCAATCGAGGATAGGCGCTCGTCTTTATCAGAATTTAAGCATTTTCGCAACCGACTCTCAAGCTCCGGAAATGGCTTGATGCCAATTTTTTTAAAAGAAACAATGTCGCCTCGTGCCACAAATTTCAGCTTATCCTCAAGAGGAACCGAGAGCACATCATTGCTTCCGTAGTACACAGGAGTTTTACCTGTATAGAGGATGAAAAACATGGCGGCAATGGCATACATTTCAGTTGTCGTGTCGTAGGGTATGGACGGTGCTTTGATAAGCATTCCCTTTGCGGTTTCCGGCGATACAAAATGGACGAGGCCGCCGCGATAGATATAATCTTTATCATCAATATGTTTGCCAAGACCCCAGTCAATGAGCGCTGGTTTTTCGGATGTCATGAAAACATGGTGTGTTTGGACATCCCCATGCATGAATCCGGCTGTATGAACGGCTACATATTTTCTGAGTATGTTTGCGAACAGATTAAGAAACGTACCGTGTCTTAATCGATCATCTTCTATAGCCCTATAGACCTTGCATGGCTCAGAAACTGTTTCGCCATCAAGCCAGCGTAGCAATAACCAATGCCGATTTTCAAATACTCCGTGATCAATATAGAGATTATCCGCAAGAGTGCCTAGACGTCGCAGGACACTCGCCTCTCTATATAAAAGCTCAATTGGGTCGTACACACCGTCATCTGCATTGGATACACTCAACTTTAAAGCCAAAAGAGTGTTGCCTCGACGCACTTGAAATAATGCAGAACCTCTTCTGTTGGCAACCTCTCTCACGAAAGTACACCCGAGCGACTGGAGCAGATTATCATACGCGCTAGGATCACATGGTGAATTATTTTGTCTTGCTTCCATAATTTTTTATTCTCCTTCTGCGTGGCCATAACAATCGCGGTGTTATGAGTTAGGCGGTCCATTGGCGGACACTCTATTGTTGTTTGACCAATAAATCTTGACCCCACAATCGTAACTCAGTATAGAATTGCGTCTTACGCATCTCCATAACCATCTGGAGAAACAGATCGGCCGTAACTCCAAATGGATCAAGTAGTTCAGCTTTCATTATCGCATAAGGCACTTTCATGCCCGTAACTTGACCGAATACACTTTCTCCGCTATCGCATGAATAAATATGTTCATCAGTCAATTGCGGAGCTTTCGTAAAAAATCGAATATCAATGGGCTTGATTGCCGATCTGATGGAAAGGAAGTTATTCGGAGGAATGGGAATCTGGCGACCATCTCGCGATGTGTCTTGTTCTCCCTCCCAAAACTTTCCAAACATAATGCTCACTTTCGTATACAGGAGTTTGAGAAGCCAGTGCGGCCAAGCAAATAATTCGGGACCTGCTAGTTCAGCATTTTTGGGAAGACGGAAGAGTATATTCTCCGAGAAAAGATCATGTGCTCTTCGTGTCTTTTGAACCCGGCGCTCTTTACGTAGCAATTCAGTGTGAAGAATGCCGATATAAAAAATATCCTCTTCTAGAATTTGCGCAGCGCCTTCTTTCAGATAATACTCGGAAAAAAGTAGCACACCATCTTCTTGGGCTGGTTTTATAAATGGACAGAAGTCATTACTCACCGCGCCAAGATACGAAGCAAAAGAATCAAACTCCCTTAAATTTGTCGAGCGAAACATAATTTCTCCTTCCTTTTTGATTCAGAGGATTTTTGGTGGGGCGGGAGAAGTAGTGCTAAATTAGCCGCTATCTTCTCCCGATCCTACTTTAGTTCAGAAGCGCAGGAGATCCGCACTTCTTGATACCAGGAGTGCAGTTCCACGAAGCCTTTACGAAAGGCGATGGACACTCATTCATGCCCGGGGTGCAGTTCCATGATGCCCGCATCTCACTGGCTCGCAGATACTCGGCGTAGGCCGCCGCATCCATTTTACCATCGAAATCGGTAAACCAAATGGATGGGAGGCCACCAAATAGCTCGTGATAGGTTGGAACCCATTCGAGAATACCCTTGCCATTAATGCACAAGTGATCGACGGGAACGCCAACCGCCTTGAGACACAACTCCTGATATGCACCATCATCTTCAAGGAGACTGTGCCAAAATGTGTCTACATAGCACTCCGGCATTAAGGCCATTTCTCCCTCCCCTTGACGGACTGCGGCAACTCGAAAGAACTTTTTCAGCTCTTCACGGGCTACCAAACGGAGGTCTTGCTCTTCATCCAGTACGAGAGCAGGTCTTTGGGTCGCAGAAACTGCTGCCAGCATAGGAAATTTCCTTGTCAAGGCACATATAATTATCTGTCTACAAGTCCATGGTACATCCATGAGTATACAGGTAGCAAAAGTATAGTGCCTTATAATTTTGTTGTCAAGCCATCGTATTAGTCCACACATCCTACAACCTAAAGTAAATTAATGGAGGAATGATATAAAGCTAAGATTTTGGTATCTTAACAGGGATACATTCTTGTTTTAAATCTTCTATAAATGCGTCAATTTGTTTTTTTGAGACATGGGGCATGATCAGCAGATGTGCGATATCTTTTTCAACAGCAAGTTGCCATTTTTTCGCAATCTTCTCCGAAGGACGTTTCATTACTATGGTAACAGAAAATTTTTCTGCCTGTGCATCCCATGAAATCTCCTTAAACCGTTCAAGGGTGTATTTCGTCATATCCAAACATGAGGCAATGATTTTTTGGAATCCCGGAATACCAAATCTGTTTATCGCGTACCATATAAAAAGAGGTGTGTGGCCATTGCGTGAGCCAGAAAGAGTCGTGTCCGGCGCGCCTATATATTCGATGTGCTGTTTTACTCTTTCAACATCTTTCTTGCGTGTAATGACAATTCCACACGGCATGGGAGAGCCGATCATTTTATGCCCTGATACGGAAATAGATCCGATTGGCATTCGGAAATCAAAAA
>CAYHZE010000047.1:0-8291 GCA_964361015.1 uncultured Candidatus Saccharibacteria bacterium
TTGCTCCCCAACTGGTTTTCAAGACCAGCGCTATAGACCGCTCAGCCAACCCTCCTCGTTTCATGCATAAAAAATGACTAACGTTACTTTGAATTACGAGAAAGGATATTATTCCAGCTTGTCCTGGAATATACTATTGATATGCATAAAGGTAACTTCGCAACTCCCATAGATCACTCAAAAATAGGACTTACGCGTTTGGTCTATTCCCCTCCTAGTATAGGAGGGGGTTAGGGGTGGTATTCCCCCACTCTATACCCCTCCTAACCTCCCCTATTCTAGGGGAGGAACCAAGCGCGTAAGTCCTAAAAGAATAAAAAAGTGTTTGATGATTCAAAGTTATTGCTATACTTTTATCACATCGGACATGTCTGGGCAACATTGCCGTCTTTGGAAGAACCGTGACTCGCGGGCTCCAGGGCAAGGCCCATTTCATTTCCCACAGCCTTGATGATTTGCTCAATAGTTACGTTTTCGTCGTCAAACGTAACATCAACTGACCGATCTTCATACCTGACCACGACGTCTGCTACGCCTTTAACCGACATAATAATCCCTTTCATTGTGCCCGGTATTGAAGGACATCCGATACGCGAGGGATGCAGTGTGATTGTTTTGACCATTAAAATTTTTTTAATTTATAAAACCCTATTTAAATCCTATCTCATTTTTTATCCTCTCCCGTACTCTTCGGAATAGGAATGGTAAAGGATATCGTCGTTCCCTTATTCTCTTCGCTCGTGAACGCAATACTCCCGCCGTGGGCTTCAATAATATTCTTCACCACATAAAGGCCGAGCCCGGTGCCGGATGTTTGGAAACGCATTGCATTATCCGCGCGAAAAAACTTGATAAATAGTCTATTGATTTGATTTTTAGGAATGCCAATGCCTGTATCGCTCATACTGACATGCACATCGGCATTTTCCTCTTTAATCTTCACCGTAATCGTTCCCCCGGGGGATGTATACTTCACCGCATTATCAAGAAGATTATCAAGCGCGATGCTTATTTTTTCCTCATCAAGACTAAGAGGTGAAATTCCCGGTTTGACATCAAGAAAAAAGAGGATGCCTTTTTCATCAATAGCTTTCTTGTGCTGATCAATTACGCTTTGCATAATCCGCTCAAATGATAATTTTTTAAAATGCAGGCCAAATCTTCCTTCCTCAATGCGAGCGACATTAAGAAGATCATTGATAAGATTGATCATCCGTATAGAAGATTTTAATCCGTCTCCAAGGGCTTTGGCTTGCTCGCTATTGATCTCGCCAAGCTCACGGTCAAGAAGAGCGTTAAACGACCAGCGGATCCCTGTAGCCGGGGTACGTAGCTGGTGAGCGGCAACGGATACGAATTCAGATTTACTTGCATCAAGCGCCATGAGCCGCATATTTGCTTCAGTGAGTTCAATGTCCCGGCTTACAAGGATTTTGCCCACTTCATAATTCTCTTTGAGCAATTCATTCAATTGGCTATTAAGCTGTCCAAGACGATAATTACCGCGGGTGATAACAAATCCGATACTCATGCCAAGCAACCATGTAACAATGGCGAACGCAATGACTACGCGCTGGCCTCCAAATGCCACTGAAGCGGGTTGTTCCACAAAAATCCCCCAGCCGGCAAGAGGAATCGGCAAACCTACCGCAAACATATATTCATCGTTTGCATTGATATACAGATCTTCCGGACCTAGCCCGTCAGCCTCATGGCCGTCCACCACTACTCTCTGAACAACTTGACGATTTCCGACATTCAAATGTTTCGTAGGTTTACCCTGATTTAAATCAAGAATAATAAACCCATTCCGATCCACCACATAACCAGCACCTCTCAAGCGCCCAAAATCCTTTAGTCGTAGCAGATTGCTTATATTCAAATCTGCAATAATGACCCATATCACATCGCCATCGCGTTTTATCGGTACTGCCAGCGTGGTATACGGCGTGTTGTCAGCCCACACATGTACGCCCCAAAAATTGGAAACACTTTGCAATGCAAGATAAAAAAAGGGATCGCGTGAATGGTCGCGCAGATTATTCGGGTATATTTCTTGAGACCGATCAATGCGAATTGATTCATAACCGTTTCTATCCAAAAGTGCAATATTCTGAAAGTGAACATTGTTGTCAAGAAACCGCTTCAAGATGATCTGCGTGCGATCGGGCTCATCGGCAATTTCATTTGTCACCGCATGCAATTGTCCGAGTGAATTCTCAAGCCCCAACTCCATATTTGAACGCAGACGATCCGCCACTTCCAGCGCCAGCATTGAAGCTGACGATCGGATGTTTTGAATAGCAGGAATAAGCCAAAGGACATTGACCGCTGTAATACCGATTATAATAAAAAGCGCGCGAGACACCCATCGCGTGATTGTCATATTGAACGGTAATAGAGACGGTATAGAACGGTGAATCATTTTTAATAGGACTTAGAGCCTGTTCATCATCTTTTTCCCAGAGCCATTTTAGTGATATTTTGAGCGAAAAACCTGAAGACCGACGAGGCATAGCGGTGCCTACGCCGAGGAGGTCTGAAGGTTTTGCAGCCAAAATATGGCAAAATGGAGTCGGGGAAAAGATGATGAACAGGCTCTTAGAGCATGTCCGGGGAGGAACCAAATGCGTAAGTCCTATTTAATTAAGACTAATGGTTTCAAAACCATCTCATTTTCCAATTACGATATCAACGCGTTTTAATAACTCGTCACCAAACGTAATGCCAATAGCGCGAGCCGTGACAAGATTCACCGCAAGAATAAGCCTTTCGGGAACTTGAATTGCGATAGTTGCGGGTGAAGTGCCCCGAAGAATTTGATGCGTCAGGGCAGCAGCTTGCTTGCCCACATGCGTATAATCAGGCCCGATGCCGATTAAAGCGCCTTTGGTGATTTGCGTAAGGTCAAATGCGGCAAAGGGAATTTTTTCTTTGATTGCCTGTGCGATATATACATCAATACCGCTCCAAATCAAAGAATCGCCGCCGATAATCATACCATCTATTTTTTCTTTGGTTATCATGGCGGCAGTACTCGCATTTTTATCTGGCGAGAGCACGGGGAATAATATGAGATGTACGCCAAGTTCCTGTGCGGCGATCTGGGCAACCTGTACGGATTTTCGCGCTGATGCATCATTCAATTCATCCGCGCTATGCGGCATGGAAATACGTTTAATTGCAGGATTGATCTCTTTGAGAAGACGAATACGATTTGAAGTGAGTTCACTGGCAAGACTTACCACGCCCGTAACATTGGTTCCTGGACGCGTGATATCATGCACTACGCCGGCAGACAAAGGATCAGCTATAGATCCAAACACGATGGGAATTGGTTGTGTAAGATTTTTTGTTTGCTCATAGGCTTCCACGGTCGCCGGCGTTGAGTATGTGCTGATCACGTGAGGATCTGAAGCGACTATATCGCGTATGATCTCTTTCAATTCTGCATTTTTATCATAATAACGGATATCATAAAAGATATTCTTACCTTCAATATACCCAATCTCGTTCATTTTTTTGCGATAATTTGTGATCGCTTCTTCGTATGAAGCAACACCCTTGCGCGTCACAATTGCAATATGATATATCCTCAAAGGTGGCGACACGCTTTGTCGGAATAATAAAATGGCAATACCAATGAATATGATACCGCAGATAATAAGAATGATAATAAATTTTGCACGCATAAGATGTAAAAAGTGGCGCCAGAGCATGTGCCATTATATAGACCTGCTGATTAATAATCCTTTCTGTTGCAATAAAAGAAAAAAATTTTCTTCATTCGCCAATCGCGCATATGACTACGGTTTCGTTATAAAATCGGGATTTTATTTTTTTCACATCATATGTCTCGCCGCCCATGGGCGCCTGTTCGCCATATGTATAAAAACCGAGTAAAGGCACATCAGTTCCGATGATATTCATAATCGCATCAATTTCTTCTTTTGCTTTTTGAGCAAACAGCTTTTCGCGCGCAATACAATTAAACATTAACACGAATTTCGGTTTTGAATTCTGCCGCTCAAACTCTTTCATAAGATGGGTTGCCGCATCTTGCGCCGCCTCAATTGCTTTTTCCTTACTGCCGATCATAAGGCGAACTTCCGATCCTTCCGGAATTTCCGCGGCGCATGTAATCGCCCCCTCGGCATCCACGGTAATCGGGTCGCGAATCAAATATTCTTCAGAGTCCGTCACCTTGATGCCAAGCGGATAGGTAATGGCAAGCCTCGCCAGCGGCTCTCGTTTAAGATCATCGGCATGGACGCCAAAATAGTCTTTATAGATATTTACTGCCGGCCTATGGTCCAATTCATAGAGCACCGATCCTTTTGATTTGGTCACTTTCATGGGAATGCCGATAGGCACCCATCCATGCCGCACGCCCATGCCGAATGAAAATTTTCCGTTTATCCCTACGCCCGCCACTGCCCCGCTTACCGCTTCACTATCGCGATATTCATATGTCTTTTGAAACAAAAAATCATCCCCGGCCGCACCCCCGACAACAGGAAAGTTTTCTCCCAGAACATCCAGAACCCCGCGCACAATATCGGCGCCATTGCCGGCAAGCACGTCGGGAAGCATAATAAATAAACGCAACGTATCAGTTGATTTCCCTTTTATCTCTCTGGCAACTTGGGCGCCTGCCGCGCGCGCATCTGTTTTCACATCGGTACCCAAACCATTTATAAATTGCATCTGATCAGATTTTATTGCCATCACTGCCACTGATTTTGAATTCGGCCCTTCATTGGTAATCTCACCCGCATCCGAACAGCCAATGCCCGACGCATTATTGCTTGCTTCGCGAATGCCACGCACTAATTCCGCCTGATCAAACACAACAGACGCAAATGCAATAGTAAAATCAGGTTTATCTCCACCCATTTTTTCCATTGCCATTTTGCATGCTTCAAATCCCGCCTGATAGGAGTCTTCTTTCTTTTTACTTAAACCTACTCCGACAAAAATAGCCATAGAGAATTCGGTGAATCCCGCTTATGCATAAGAACCGATATTCGTATGCATCGCCGATTCCAACCGTTTTATTTTTTAGACCTACTGCGTAAATATTTTCGTAGCGAAATTTTCAGATTTCTGGCGAGCCGAAGCAAAAATTATGAAGCATATACGGCGTATATGTTGAATAATTTTTGCAAAGGCGCAACCGAAATCTGGAAATTGCAGCAGAAAATATTTACGCAGTAGGTCTTTTTAATAATGCTTTTGTCTTTGCGACAATATCGCCCGGCGTGGCATGCGCCTTGATGATATAATCTGACGCGCCCGCATTGATCCCTTTTTTCATTTCCTCCATTTCGCTAAGATTAGAAATGATAATAACCGGAATGTGTTTCAATTTTTCACTTATTTTTATTTCGCGCAAAAATGAAAATCCATCCATCCCCGGCAATACGATATCAAGTAAAATCGCATCTATCAATTCTGAATTTGCAATGGCGCGCGCCTGCTCAACATCAGTCGCGCGATAGGTTTTGAAATACTCTAATTCAAATTTTCTCTCAAGCAATTCCACAAGAAAAATATCATCTTCAATAATAAGCACGCTTCCTTGTACAGTGGTCTGGCCTGTAGCCGCTTTTCTCTTGCCCTCTTCAATGCCAAACAAACGAGCAACTTTTATGAGTAGCTCATTGGGATCAAAATTGACTTTAATTAAATAATCGCGCACTCCCAATTTAAGCGCGCGATCAATCTCTATCGGCTGACCGGAATTTGAAATAATAATAATAGGCAGACCGGGAAGAATTTTTTCTTCACTCAATTTCTCGAGTATCCCGAATCCGTTCAACCGCGGTAACATCATGTCCAGCAATACTAAATCAGGTTTCTCCGATCGTACAAGATCAAGACCGTTCATGCCGTCAAGTACGGTTTTGACGATATATCCGGCCTTTTCAAGCTTGCCTACAAGCAAATTCACCATCACCTCTTCATCTTCTATCAATATAATAAATTTCTTCCCTATAAGTGTATCCATAAATATGAGACCTGATCTTACAATTATTTTTATTATGTCCCCATAACGAAATCTACGGGAAGTATACCATAAACAATTCCCATGCAATAGCCACCCGTCCCCTTACGATCTAAATTGGGTTTACTCACTATCACCTCATTTCAAATACTTGTGCTTCGCTATGTTGTGCTGATCAAGAGTTTGTGAAAAAATAGTGCGGCCATCAAGGGTGGAGAGATAGTAGAGGTATGAAGAAGGAGTGGGGTGAATAGCCGCCATGATCGCCGAAAGCCCGGGATTACTAATGGGACCCGCAGGGAGGCCGCGGTAAAGGTATGTATTGTAAGGAGATTTCAGCAGGAGATCGGCATGTGATATACGGCCATTGCTCATATCTGCCGCATTGTACTGTTTTTTAATAAAACTGATGGTGGCATCAACTTGAAGGGGAATCCCCAGCCGCAGGCGGTTCCATAAAATACCGGAAACCATTCTACGGTCTTCATCCGATATTACTTCTTTTTCTATCAAAGACGCCATAATGACGATGTCGTGAAGATTTTTATCCGCACGCGCAATATCATCATGGATCTTTGACGTTATCTTTTTATCAAAATTTTGTAAAAAAGCATCGACAATGTCCTCCGGGCTGGCATGTTTAAACATATAATAGGTGTCGGGAAATAAATATCCCTCAAGGCCGGAGATTGCCAAAGCCGTGTTGAGAAACGGATATCTTTTGTTTATATCAGTACTCTGGGGATGGGCGGCAAATTGTCCAAATGCCGATGCCCCTGCAATCCCATGACTGTCTAAAATTTGCTCAAGATCGGTTGTAGTACCTCCTTCCGGCAATGTGATGATTATTTCACGGGCAGTGCCCTTTACAAGCGCCTGCGCAATGCGGGGAATTGAAATGCTTTCAAGGTCGTAGGTGCCGGGTTTGAGCAAAGAAGCTTCGCCATGGAGAGTAACATAGACAACAAACATCCATTTTGATCTGATAAATCCTTCGTTTTTAAGTTTTGTTCCTATGGTACGTGAACCAAAACCGGTGGGTATCTCAATTGTTCTGCTCCCGATAAATTGAGGGTGGAAAAAATAAATTTCATAGATGCCTGCAAGAGCCATTACTACGATCATAAGAACTGAAACAACACATATGCGCCACTTGAATGAGTGGCGCAGTTGCGGAATCAAAGGGATGGGCGAATCATTAATCATAGATAATATAACCGACCGCACAACAACGTTATGCGGTATTCTCGCTATAGCGAGAATACCACCCTGAAATCGGGCTTACGTCGGGGTTAGCTCCTCCGCTTTGCCGAGCTTCGTTCGGCTTCGCTACGGGCTGGTATTCATCCCCGCCGCTTTGCGGCGGGGATGAATACCAAAGATAATAAATTATACAAGAATGAGACTGTAGAAGAATATCTTCTACGGTGTCATTGCGAGCGTAGCGAAGCAATCTATACCTCAAGGTTGAGATTGCTTCGTCGCTACTGCTCCTCGCAATGACAACTTCTGGGCATTCTTCTACAGTCTCAAGAATATATGTTATCGCGCAATGTTTTCAATTAACTATGTGATACGCGATACAAAAAAATTCCATCTCTGGAGAAAACAGGCGTCCAGTTGGGTATGGGGAAACCATTTGATATAACGCGAGCTCCCGGCTTGAGTTCCGAAGACAACTTTGTGCTGATTTTTGCAAGAAATGAGGGGAGAAGATAAAGAAATACCACATCCATATCGCCAATGGGACAGTCCTTAATGTTGCCCCTGACAAATGTGATGCGATCCTGCACACATGCGCGCCGCGCGCGCCATCGGGAGTAGGGAACGAGAAACGGATTCATCTCAACACCAGTGGCAATAGCTCCGCGTTGGGCCGCGGCAATAAGAATAGAACCGTCGCCGGATCCGAGATCAGCCACCCGCATGCCTTCTTTAATGTTTGCCATATCAATCATTGCCGCAATTTGCTGTGGTCGGGACGCCACAAATGGCGCTCCTTTAATCCTGCCAATAATGCCAACATAAATTTCCAGCGTGATAAAAAGAACACTGAAGATGCCCAAGATGACTGCAAGGATTGCGGCAAGAATTAATCCCATAAAATACAAATATATATCAATTTTAGGACTTACGCACTTGCGTCTTTTATTCCCCTCCTGATGCAGGAGGGGTTAGGGGAGGTATGAGTGAGGGAAAAAACCTAAAGAAAAAGTTGATACGCCTCACCTCATACCCCTCCCAACCTCCCCTTATGCAAGGGGAGGAGTCAAACGCGTAAGTC
>CAYHZE010000048.1:0-8247 GCA_964361015.1 uncultured Candidatus Saccharibacteria bacterium
CATGCGTTTGTGGACGAATCGTTTCAGCACTTTCCGCGCGCAAAGGTCCAAAATATGGCGTTGGTGACTATGACCGACTACGAAGAATCTTTTGCATCTTTGGCGGCGTTTCCTTCGCCGGTTATTACGCATCCGCTTTCGCAAGTTCTTGGCGATGAGGGATTGAAACATGTACATATCGCGGAAACCGAGAAGTACGCGCACGTCACCTATTTTTTTAACGGGGGCAAGGAAACGCCTTTTGCGGGTGAGGAACGCGTGCTGATTGCTTCTCTGGAGCAGGCGCATTTTGACGAAGTGCCGGAAATGAGAGCGGCTGAAATCACTGCGGTTATTTTGGAGAAGATGGGAAGCGTTGACGTAATGATTGTCAATTACGCCAATGCCGATATGGTTGGCCATTCGGGTAATTTTCCGGCAGTGGTGCAGGCAGTGGAAATACTTGACGAGCAAATTGGTAATTTAATGAATGCGGTTTTTAATAATCAGGGACTCATGCTTATTACCGGAGATCACGGAGGGGTTGAGACGAAGCGTAATACCATCAGCGGAGAGAAGCGCACCGAACACTCCATCAATCCGGTGCCGCTGTATATAGTAGGAAATAATTGGCGGCTTTCCAAATCGCGCACGCCCGCACAGATTATTGCCGCCAGAAAAGAAATCAGCGGTATGCTCACCGACATTGCGCCCACCATCCTCGAACTTCTGGAAATAAAAAAGCCCCACGAGATGACGGGAACAAGTTTGGTTGAGGTTTTGAAGAGGCAAAGGGAATAGAAAGTTCACATGCGTAGGGTCGTAACCCCTCACACTCCCCCGATAGTGTCATTAATCTGAAAATAACGCTTGCGAAAATTATAAGAGGGACAGGTCTAATAAAAAAACCGCGATTCTAGAATGACATCGCGGTTTCTATTTCAGGCAGTGAAAACGCTATTCTTCATCCTTATGATTATTGAGGAGATGCATAGTATGATCCATCTCTGCTAAAATGCATATATCTTCGGCTTCATAAAGAATTTTTTCTACCAACTCTGCTTGTTTTTTATCGTGCTGTGCTTTTTCAAAGGCCTCTAGTTGAGTTTTAAATTCCTGATCACATTCTTCTCTGATTTTCCTTGCTGCGGCATTTATCTCCTGTTCCATTTTTTCCATTTGGCGTTTGACTTCTTGAGTATCGCGAATTATTTCCTCAAATCGTTGCTGTAATACATCAGTATCTTCATCGCGGTATTGCAACGCGGTGAAAAGAAGATGAATGTCATCGGTTTTCTGCCAAATTTTATTAAGACTTTCGTATTCAATGAGATTTTCAAGCTCATTGATGGCAGATAAAATTTCTGCCATTGCCGTTTGATACATTGACTCGTTCTTGACAGACATTTTTTGCTCCTTTGCTGGCACGAGAAATAATCTCATGTCTAGTTTTTATTTAGGTACTATTTTAACCGTAGATCCTGTAGTTCCAGCTTTCTCGAGATCGCGTAATTGCTTAAACGCAGTGCCTTCCAAGGTTGTTGTTGCTCCACTGCCTCGCACAATCGCAGTATTTCCAATTTTAGTATCGAGGATACTTACACCTCTCATGCCGGCTGGTAAACCACGCATAGGTGTTTTGATATATCTAGCGGGTAGGGGACCTTTAATCATCATCGCGTTAAGCATCAATCCAGCGGCAAATATGAGAACATCGGCAGTATGTTCTGTTATCAAGCTTGGTGGGTGTATGCGGGCTTCTCTTTCTTTTCTGTATTTTTCTTCAAATGGTACCATGTCCTTACACACGTTATTTGTTTTTCCCTTGCAAGAATGTTTCCAGTAACTGGCACACCCTATGTCACTACAATCAAAATCAGGAGTTTTGCAGTCCCACATACAAATTAAAGGAGTCCCTAAAGGAACGGGATCATTATTCAACCAAATATACGAAGCGGGCAAATAGATATTTGCGTCAATATCAAAGGCAAGTTTGTATGTCACGGATTCATAATTAAACTCAACAAAGAGTTTATGATAAGCTCGATTCGTGACATCAGCATAAAACTTATTCATCTGTGAGGGCACAAGTGTTGAAAGCCAACATTCTGGTTGAAAAGTATATGCGTCTTGCGTCCATTCTAAATTATTTTCCCAAGATTCAGTGCGTTTGTGCGAGTCTCCATCAAACCAGTGTGTAATCGTTACTGGCTTTTGTAGACATAAAGCCAAAGATATATGGGCATAGGTATGATTATGAGATCTGAACAGAACTGCGGGTGCCGCGACTGATTCTGCAACGGCACTGTCTTGGACTAAGAATATAATGCTGATTGTAATTATGAGGCATCGTATAGCATATGTAGCGTAGTTTGATACTTTTTCCACGGCAATCTCCTTTAAGGTGTTCTGATGTGTGAAATGGTGCTGTAAAGGAACAGAAATATAGTATATCGATAGATACAATAAAAGTCAATGGCAACGGGTAATGTGCTTGCACATTACCCGGATACCTTGCCAACTATATCTGTTCATTGCTTGCAATCAAATTGCGTAACTCATTTAAGTGATCACAAGAATACACATTTGTTGTCAGTACTGAAATCGGGATACGCCCGCACTGATTTTGGTATGTCTCGATTTGAGTACTGAGATTGTATTTCGTAATTCAAGGTCTTTGACTATTACAAGTTTGAGGAAAGGTAAATAAAGGGTCAACAAATTTGAATACTGCTGTCAGTATTGTTGTTGCTCCCAAAATAATGACACTATAGATGAGTATCTTAAAAATAGAATCTCTCACCTCTTTTATTTTGTTTGCATTAGCGCTGGCAGACGCAACAACGAATTGACAACCTTTAATGATAAGAATGAAGGCAATAACTATGGCGACAAATGGTGTGAGTTGGTTTACTACTGATTGAATAAGGCAAGTCCCATCTTTTGATGTAATCGGATTATCAAATGAAATCAACACTGCGTATGCGTTTTGGGGAAAATTAAAAATTGCGATAAAGAGAATGGCGATGAGAGGAAGAAATCCTCCGGCTCGTGGAATTAAGAAAAAGAAGAAGCGTTTCATATTGTTGTTTGAGTTTGTTGAGGAGGTAAGATATGTTCGGGACTTACGCATGTGGTTTTTTTCTATTCCCCTTCTAGCATAGAAAGAGTTAGGGGTGGTAGGAGTGAGGGCAAGAACCTAAAGAAAAAGTTGATATGCTTCACTTATATCCCTCCCAACTTCCCCTACGTTATGGGAGGAACCTCTTTTTTTATTCCCCTCCTGATGCAGGAGGGGTTAGGGGTGGTATGGGTGAGGGCAGGAATTACATATCGCAAGTTTCATCCCTCACTTATACCCCTCCTATATACCCCTCCTACTCTCCCCTAGCATAGGGGAGGAAGCAAATTATTTTATTTCACTACTGGTTTGCGTTTAATAATTTCATCAATAAGTCCGTATTTTTTTGCGTCCTCGGCGTCCATGTAGTTATCACGGTCTGTATCTTTTTCTACCTGCGTAACGGGCTTGCCGGTATGTTTGGAAAGAATCTGATTAAGACGATCTTTGAGGCGCAAAATATGGCGCGCAGAAATTTCAATTTCTGTTGCTTGGCCTTCAATGCCTCCTGCCATGACTTGATGGATTAAAACTTCAGAGTTGGGAAGAGAAAAACGTTTGCCTTTGGTGCCTGCGGCAAGAAGAAGGGCGGCGCCGGATGCCGCCATGCCAATGCAAATGGTGGACACATCGGGTTTGATGTATTGCATGGTGTCATAAATCGCAAGCGTGGCCGGAACCGATCCGCCCGGAGAGTTGATGTAGAGTTTGATATCTTTTTTCTCATCTTCGGATTCAAGAAAAAGCATTTGAGCAATAACGGTGTTTGCCATGGGGTCTGCAATCTGTCCGCCTAAGAAAATAATCCGGTCTTTCAAAAGCCGAGAATAAATATCATACGCCCGCTCCCCAAACTGCGATTTTTCAATAACCGTGGGGATGAGATATTGATTGGTGATTGTTTCGTGTGTCATAGGATAAGAAATTTGCTTTGGTTAAGTGATACAAATGATTAAAGCAATGCGATAAAACCCTCAATGCTTATTCCTGAATCTTTTATACATTTTTGAAGAAGACCAACTTTTATCGTGCGATGATTGGGAAGTGTGATGGGTTTATGGTTGGGATAATCAGGATGGAGAAGTCGTATGTGACTCCCGCGCTGTCTTGCTTTTGAGTATCCGATTTTTAGGAATACACGCAATGCATCTCTTGTTGAAATTCTTGGGACACGCGTCATGTTATTAGACCTACTGCGTAAATATTTTCGTAGCGAAATTTTCAGATTTCTGGCGAGCCGAAGCAAAAATTATGAAGCATATACGGCGTATATGTTGAATAATTTTTGCAAAGGCGTAGCCGAAATCTGGAAATTGCAGCAGAAAATATTTGCGCAGTAGGTCTAATGATTAATGTCTACCATATGCAAACCCACTTTTGGTATAAATATTTTTTTCTTTTGTTTACTCATCTCCTCACGACAAAGTAAGATTACCTCTTTGATGTTTTTGAGCGCTTCTTCTATGGTTTCTCCTTGGGTATAGCATCCTTCAAAGAGAGGACAACTGACGATATACCCGCCTTCTTCTGCTTCTTCTATAATAACAGGCAGTTGGTTACCCCAAAAAAATGTTTTTTTCTTTTTCATATACACCGTATTACATTATACTCTCCAAAAACTCAAATACCTTCTCATTTTTCACGATGCCTTGAGCATACTCCCGCAGGCGGTCGGGGTCAATATGTTTGTCAGTATCTCTCTGTGATTCATATTGAGAAAGAATCTCATTTGATTTTTTCTCGATTTCCTCTGGCGCGGGGTTGATGTTTTCTTTACGCGCGATTTCGCGCAAGGCAAGCGCTATGCGCACGCGCTTTTGCGCCTCACCATGCCACTCGGCGCGCAGAGCTTCAATTGTTTTTTTGATATGCAGAAGATAATCTTCCCATTTCATGCCCATCTGCTCAATACTTCCGCGCATCTCGTCAATCATTTTATCAAGCTCGCGCCCTACAAGAATCTCCGGAATTTCCGCGGTGATTTCTTTTGCAATCGCTTCTATTATAAGTACGCGCACGCGTTGCTGTTCCTTATCTTTTTTTTCCTGCAATAATCCATCTGCGATATTTTTTTTGAGCGCGTCCACGGAATCAAATGCGCCGAGCTGTTTCACAAATTCGTCGTTAAGTTCCGGCAATGCGCGGTCTTTGACACGTTTCATGATGACGTGAATATCAATCATTTTTCCGCTTAATGCTTTATCATGCCAATCGTGAGGGAGCGTGAGCGAAACATTTTTTTCTTCACCTGCTTTCATACCAACGAGATGTTCTTCAAATCCGGGAATAAATGTTTTCTTTCCTATGATAAGGGGATGGTTTTTCGATTCACCTCCTTCCCATTTTACGCCTCCGTGACGGATGTTAAAATCAATTTCCACGCCGTCGCCCATCTTGGCCGCACGGTCAACTTCTGTGATAACCATGCGCGACTCACGAATCCACTCAAGCGTACGCGCAATTTCTTCATCAGTGATCGCCACTTCTTTTTTTTCCGCCGACATACGTTTGGCGATTGCGGCATAACTGGGAAGTTCAAGGTGGGGCATAAGGGACAGTTTTGCCTTATATATAAATTCGTTTCCCGGGGCTAATTTGGTAACGGTTATTTCCGGCGATCCCACGGGCAGAAATTCTTTTTTTTCTTCAGGCGGATTTTTTTCTAATTCTTCAATGACCGCGGGATACGTGTTGCGTACCGCGTGTTCTGCCGCGCGTTCGTAGATTACATTTTCCCCGAATTTATTTTTCACCGTATCGTAGGGCGCTTTGCCTTTGCGAAATCCTTCTACGCCGCGCTCTTCGCTTAAGCGCATAGCCGCGCGTTTCACATGCGGCTCGAATTCGGGGAAGGGGAGGGTGACTTCTATTTCAATTTGAGATTCGGGGAGTTGGGTAATGGTGTGATTCATGAAAAGTGAGTTACAGTAGTTTCAAAAATTCTTCTACCGTTATGCCTGCCTGTTTAATAATGGATTGCAGGGTTTTTGGCGTCATGTCTTTGCGATGAAACGGAATCGTGACTCTTATACCATCTCCCATTAACTCTTGCACATCAAAGATAGCGGTGTCATTCCCGTGAAAACGGGAATCCAGATTTATTCATTCACCGATAAATCTGGATCCCCGCATTCGCGAGGATGACAACGGGGAATGGGTTAATAAGAGATGGTATTATTTGAGGATTATCAAGATTGTGTAATTGTATATGACTGCCGGATTGATGGAACTCATAAAAACGAGCTCTTTTAAGAGCCCGGAGTACAAGAATCGAAGGTATGCGAGGAAGCTTCGGCATGAGCTATACCGATAATTTAATTTTTTCCTTTATAATTCGTGATCTGGCATATCCTCCTGCTGTTTGTTCTTTTAAGATTGCCTCCAGATAGCAACGGATTGCATCTTTTGCCATTTCTTTAGCTTCTTTGAATGAGTTGCCTTCGGTCACTAATCCGGGGAGTTTAGGGATCGTCACGGTATATCCCGCGCCATTGGGATCAAATATGACTTCGTATTGATAAATTATTTCCGTGCATTTTTTCATATTTTTATTGTTTATTTTTTTTGCCTTATTGTCAACTGTGAGACGGTATGATTTTGATACATCTGTATCTCTGCCACCACGGCCGTCCGCCATCCAAATCACGAAGTATCTGTTTGTATGTACGCAATAGGTCTATTAAAAAAAATTATAATAACCTCACAATCAACAACGCCACGATATTCACAATTTTAATCATCGGATTTATCGCGGGGCCGGCGGTGTCTTTGCGGGTATTATTCACCATATAATTCATTGTGGGTACCAAGAAGGACAAACTCAATAGTTTCCTCGTCAAGAACTTTGTAAACGGCGCGGATATCTCTCGAGATGTTGATGCTCCGATATCCTGCAAAATTCCCATGGAGGACGTGATTGTTCAGGAGCGGATGAAACGGACTTTCAGTAAACAATTTGAGCCGGTTTTGAAAATATTTTTTAATCTTCGCGGAAGATTTTTGATATGTTTTACTGAAGTGTTTGTGGAAAAAGATAGTCATAGCCGATCAAGGTGTTTCAATGCTGTATCAAGAGAAAATGGCCCGTCTGCTTTTTTTCCTTTACGGATGTCGCGATCAATCTGTTCAAGAAGTTTTTTGGTGCGCTGATTTAAAGCCGGGGGCGCGGAAAACACGACACGCTGTTCCCTCACGAGTTCACGCAAAAAGGCATTGATAATAGTGCCAAGAGGCAACCCAAGTTTTTGAGTTACCTTTTTTAATTCTGCTTTAAGTTTCGGATCGGTTTTGATATTGATGATAGCAGTGTTCATAATAACTTAAGTGTATACTTTGGTTTTATGTTGTCAATGTACATAATTGACATAAATGTATAGATATCGTAGCCACCATGGTTGACCACCATGTGTGTCGTGCACTACTTGTTGGTAGGTGCGTGATACATTACCGAAATGAATTGCATAGAAACATCATAGTAACCTCACAATCAACAGTGCGACAATGTTTACAATTTTGATCATGGGATTGATAGCAGGGCCGGCAGTATCTTTATATGGATCGCCGACAGTGTCGCCGGTCACAGCCGCTTGATGCGCGGGGGATTTTTTGCCGCCATAATTTCCTTCTTCTATATATTTTTTTGCATTGTCCCATGCCGCACCTCCTGATGTCATAGAGATTGCGACAAAAAGTCCGGTGACAATTGATCCAACGAGAAGTCCTCCAAGTGCGGCGGGTCCGTTTTGTCCAAGTATAAGAACAAGAAGTATAGGTACGACAATAGGAATGAGCGCGGGTATAATCATTTGACGAATCGCGGCTTTGGTAACAATGTCTACTGCTTTGTCGTATTGCGGTTTCGCGGTTCCTTCCATAATTCCTTTGATCTCGCGAAATTGCCTACGCACTTCTTCAACTACGCTCTGTGCCGCTTTTGCTACCGCACGCATGGCAATGGATCCAAAAAGGTAGGGCATGAGTCCGCCAATAAAAAGGCCTACAATCACATATGGATTGGAAAGATCAAAGCTGATTGTCTTGCCGAAATTTTTTAGCTCTTCGGTAAATGAGGCAAACAGGACAAGGGAAGCGAGTCCGGCAGATGCGATTGCATATCCTTTGGTAATTGCTTTAGTGGTGTTGCCGAC
>CAYHZE010000049.1:0-8238 GCA_964361015.1 uncultured Candidatus Saccharibacteria bacterium
CCGCGCCATCGATTTTTGAAAAGGTGAGTGTTGCAATTAGAGTGCAAATTCAAGTAGAAAAAGGTGTGTTATGGAGGCGCGAAACGAACACCGCTCTTTTTTTGTTTTACTTATAAAAGAAATGAAAACGAAAAAACGTACAGTCTGTTTTCCTATTATGAACCGCGTTCATTATGCGCGGCAAATTTATTTACTCAACCTTTTGCAGCGCCACCCTCACATTGATTTACAGTTAGTTGTAGGGGGGACGGCGATTTTGGAAAAATATGAACGTTTTTTTCCTGCCATGACAAAAGCAGGGTTTCAGGTGCATGATGCGCTTTATAACGTCATTGAAGGAGGTAATCATATTACGATGGCAAAGACTGCCGGACTCACGGCGCTTGAATTTGCTAATTCTTTGCATAAATTAAATCCCGACATTGTGCTTATTCGCGGAGATCGTTTTGAACAGTTAGCTATTGCCATGGTAGCTGCTTACTTAAATAAGACCATCGCGCATATAGAAGGAGGCGATGTGACGGGTACGATAGATGAGAGCGTGAGGCACGCGATCACAAAACTTAGCCATATCCACTTTGTGACCAATGAAGCTGCGCGTGCGCGTGTGATACAAATGGGTGAGAATCCGGCGATGGTGTTTGACGTCGGATCTCCGGACGTGGAGTTTGCCGCATTGAACAAAAAGAAACTTGATGCGAGTGCCATCAACAGGAGCGGCACGGGTTACGCAATTGATTTTGCACAGCCATTTATTGTGGTGATGTATCATCCGGTCACGACGGAAACAGATAATCGTAAGCATATGGAAACGCTCCTTGAGGTCATAGACAGTCTTACTATGCAGACCGTATGGTTTTGGCCCAATGCCGATGCCGGTACCAATGAAATGGCAAAAGCGATTCGCGTGTATCGAGAATTGGGTAAGTTAAAAAATAATAAGATTCGCTTTGTGACAGATATTATGCCCGAAGATTTTCTCGCGCTCTTGCATAAATCGTCTTGTCTTGTGGGGAATTCATCCGCGGGTATCAAAGAAAGTTCGTATCTCGGAGTGCCTGTGGTCAATATCGGTACGCGTCAATGTGGTCGTTTGCGCGGACCCAATGTGCGCGATGCGGGATATAGCCGCAAAGAGATCACGGATGCGATTTATGCGCAACTGGCGCACGGGGTATATAAATCCTCGGATATATATTTCAAACCACACACAAGTAAAAAAATTGTTGAGGTGTTGAATAACGTGCCGTTACAAACCCAAAAGAAATTCTATGAACAGTAATGGTAAAAAAATATTGGGTATGATTACCGCGCGCGGCGGATCAAAGGGGATTCCGGGAAAAAATATCAAAGAACTTGCGGGAAAACCTTTGATTGCTTATACAATAGAAGCCGCAAAAAAGTCGGGTGTTTTTGATCGCGTGATTCTTTCAACTGACGATGAAAAAATTGCGGCAGTGGCAAAACAATATGGTTGCGAAGTGCCGTTTATGCGCCCCGCGGAATTGGCCACAGATACCGCGCCGGGCGCGTCAGTGATCGCGCATGCAATTACATGGTTGCGTAATCATGAGAATTACGACGCGGATTATGTCATGATCTTACAGCCCACCGCGCCATTGCGCGTGGCTCGCCATATTCAAGAAGCGGTAGAGCTTATGAATGCGGGCGAGGCGGATTCTGTAGTAAGCGTTGCGGAGATTCCAAGTCATTATCACCCGAGATGGCAGTTTACTATTGATGATAATAACCGTATGGCGATTTTTACCGGCGAGCCATTTGCAGAAATCGTGCGTCGTAGGCAAGACTTGCCAAAAACATACACCCGAAACGGCGCGATTTATCTTTTTAAGACAGCATTATTATCTGATTCAAACGAACTGAATTTTTATGGCAATCATGTCGTGGCTTATCTGATGAAACCAGAGGAAAGTGTGAATATAGATACCATGGAGGATTGGAAGGAAGCGGAGAAAATAATGCTTGGTTCACAGAGCGTAGTTCATGAATTAACAAAGGATTTATAACCTTTTGTATTTTCATAGGTGTGAGGGGTTACTTGCGTACCTCTTGACAAGGATATTAATTGAATGTACGTTCTAGGGGAATAGCGTTAGCTATTCGTAGGGAGAATTGTACTTTGACATAACACGTTCACGAAGGAGTACGTCATGTCTTCAGTAAATACACCTATGCAAGGTATGGATGATGTTTTTGGCGCTTATCTGCGTAAAAGACAATATGTAATTCGTCTATTGAGTAATTTCGTTCAGAGGTTTGGATTCCAGCAATTAGAAGTGCCGATTCTTGAGAGGGCATCATCGTTCTCTGAAGAGATCGTCGGTAAGTCGCCTTGGCCGGAATGGGATAAACGCGGCTGTTTTTATCTCACTATAAATAACTATGCTGGTTCTTTTGGTAATATTGAGTCTCAAATTGAGGCTTTGTTGATTCCCGAAGGAACAATATCGGTAACACGTTGGCTTGGGAGATTGATTCAGGATCAAGGTCTGCGAGGATTACCTTTGAAGATTTTTTATGACATCCAGTGTTTTCGAAATGAATTGGTGGACAAATTGTCTGTAATTAAGCGTCGTCAGTTCCGCCAATTTGGCCTTGAGATCCTTGGATCTTCTTCAATTGCGGCAGATATGGAAATCATTTGCATGATCAATGAATTGCTTCTTTTGCTCGGATTCCCGCAAGAATCTGTAGTTATGAGGATCAGTGACATTCGCATCTTCAAGCAATTGGTTCAAGAATCAAGCCTGTCTTATGATGATAGTCTTGTTATCAAAGAACTGATGGACTCTATTGCGGAAAGTCGTGCCGGAAAAAATCCTCATGCTGTACCTTCCCTCAAAAAACGTTTTTGGACACATATCAATCACTACGGTCATCTCACGATAGATTGTAGAAAAAAATGGGAATACATTCTTGATTCATCAGAAATGCGTATTTCAGGAGAGACGCTGACGCTCTTTGGGGAAAAATATAATCAGCCATTTAAAGATTTGAACGCACTGACGGAATCTATGTCTGCCCATGGGGTTAACACTAAGGTAGACCTTTGTGTGGTGCGATCCCATGAATACTACACAGGAATTTCATTTGAGATTGATATTGTCGGAGACAGTGCTTCCTTCTATGAAATTGCTGGTGGCGGTAGATATGATAGATTGGTATCTTGTTTCCTTAGTGAGCTAGATGAAAATTTCACTATCCCCTCAACAGGGTTTGCATTTGGAATTGAGCGTGTGATTGAGGGGGCGACGCAATTCGGACTACTCTCAAGATTTAAACGCTTGGAGTCGTTCAGTCATTTCGACGAGGCCTCTGCCGATTTATTAGTTATTCCACCTGTAAGGCAGAATATGTGTGAAGCATATCTTGAGGCGTGGTCTCAAGTGAAGACTACTTCTCCTGAAAAACGCCATCATATCTACGTTGGTGCAAACTTGAGTCCCGAATATCTTGCAGACTTTATGGATGTCTATGGGATAACTCAAAAGGAGATGCTTACGTGATACTGAAACAAGCATTTGAAGTCCTTAGCCCAATGTTGAAGATGCGATATGAAAATGTCTTACGGAGATCGTTATGTGTATCGGGTGGTTTACTCAATGATCTTCATTCTTTATACTTGGAATATGCTGTTCGAGATGTGTACATGCCACGACCAATCCTTACATTTTTTGGTTATCATTACGACAAAGATGATGTTTCCTTTGAGTGTGTTGACGAGATTGGAGATATCATTTTGATAGCGCAGCTTGTTCGTGACATAGCAGCTATTCACGATGATATTATTGACGAGGATGTGCTGAAATTTGGGAAACCTCCACTTTCGGTTCTGTTGTCCGCGCCCGTGTTTGATGAAAGGGCTTATCAAGAAAAACGATTAACCAAACGAGGTAAGGATCTTGCTATCCTCTATGGAGATTATCTCTACGGAGTGCTTGGTCAGCTCATTCTATCCGCATCAAGGTTACATGGCTCTGCGATTGTTGAGAGCCTTGGTGAACTTGTTGCTGATGTATTCCGAGTGACCAATCAGGGGCAGATTTATGAGCTTCTTATGGATGGTCGTTTGATTGAACACATTGTCGCTTTTGAAATTCTGGAACTTTATCGGGCAAAAGCTGCCCACTATTGTTACGCCTTTCCCTTTGAGATAGGCCTCATCACCGCAGGAGCAAGCTCTGCTATAAGAATAAAGTCAAAGCTGTTATTATTGGATATTGGAGTTGCGTCGCAAATTGTTGATGATATCGCAGGAGCTTTTCCCGATCTTTTAGACCAAGGAAAAGATACTAAAGGCGAATTGCAACAGTTACGTCGGACCATACTCACCGTTCTCTTCGCGAAAACAGAAGAGGGGAAAGCGTTTCTGCTAACAATAGCAGATCGTTTCTCGCTGTCAGATCAGGAGATTCGCATGCTTAAAGAAACTATGATCAAAAGCGCTTGCATTGAAGAGGCAATTAGTCAAGCGCAAGATGTTCTCGGGAATTATGAGGAACGTATTAAGCAAATCGGTCTTGGGATGTCTGCTCAGCGGTATCTCATGGATCTTATTCAAGTCAGAATAAGGGATAATTTAGGACAAATCGAAAGAAACATACAACTATTATGAGTAAACAAGTATCGTCAAAACCAGCACGAGGCATGCGTGATGTTCTTCCAAAGGATGTTGAGCTGCGGCAAAATGTCATGTCCGTGATTGAGGCGGTATATATCGCTTACGGATTTACTCGCATCGAAACACCTGCTGTTGAAAATATTAATCTTCTCACTACTGGTGAGGGGGGTGAAAATGAAAAACAGCTTTTTCGAATTATTAAGCGAGGCATTACTACGGATGATCTTAACAAAGCTTCATCTGTTTATGATGTTATTGATTATGGGCTACGTTTTGATTTAACAATTCCGTTAGCGCGCTATTATGCCGATAATCACGCAAATCTTCCGGTGCCGTTTAAAGCAATTCAAATGGGGTCGGTTTGGCGAGCTGAACGACCGCAAAAAGGACGATTTCGTCAATTCACGCAATGCGATATAGATATCATTGGTGATGAGACTAATTTTGCCGAACAGGAACTGATTTCAGCTACTTCTGAAGTGCTAGTTGGTCTCGGATTCAATGGATTCAAGGTCCGTGTTAATGACCGACGTATTCTTAGGGGGATCGCTGAATTCAGTGGTTGCAAGGTGGATGATTTTGACATGATTTTTATCGTCATTGATAAACTCGATAAGATCGGAATCGATGGCGTTGAGAAAGAATTATGTGAGAGGGGTTTAGAGCAGAAGTCAGTAAGTAAATTGATTGCATTCCTTCGCGGTGTCAGCGGTGATACTGAAGGTCGAGATCTTTTTGTTAATCTTCCTGCAGAAGTAAATGCTCAAGTGGTTACCTCTCTTAGAAAAATCATCTCTACAGTTGAATCGCAAACAAACGGTAAATATCGAATCGTTTTTGATCCAACCCTCGTTCGGGGCATGGGATATTATACCGGACCAATCTTTGAGATAGAGGACAAGGATTTTCCTGTATCGATTGCTGGTGGTGGACGTTATGATAAGATGATTGGAAAATATATCAACAAAGATATTCCTGCCTGTGGATTCTCTATTGGGTTTGAACGGATTGTTACTTTGTTAGAAGAACGCGGGTATACATTACCTGCAGGTAAAACAAAAGTGGCATTGATTTTTGATCCAAGATCCGTAGATGTTGATTTTGCGATGAGTAAAGCTCAAGAGTTGCGCAAAGAAGGTAATATTGTCTGCCTGCAACAACGTCGCAAGAATACGAAGAAACAGCTCGCTGATTTCGCTGATCTCGGATATAAATTTTTTGCGATAATCTCGAATTTGGAAAACATTAACCTCAAATCCATGATGTAAAAATTCATAGCCCACTTTGATTGAGAGTGGGCTATTTATATTCTCCACTTTGATTTAAGGTCATTGATTTCGGCCCCTTGATTTATTTTATCATATTTGCTACTGTAGTATAGCGTTCTCAAAAAGATGTCGACGGCGGGTAGCCCAGGTTTGGCACAGTCAAGCGTCCCGACACTCATCGTTGGACGCTTTTTTTATGAAAATGTATTGAAACAAAATAAAATAAAAAAATGTTATATCAATATATGTCACTTACCGAAACAATTCAAAAAAAAGTATTTATTATCGCCGAGATTGGTAAGAATTTTATTCAGACCGAAGATGAGCGGCCAGTGGCCGAGTATCTTGAGAATGCAAAAGTTCTTGTGCGGGCGGCAAAAGAATCGGGCGCTGATGCGGTCAAGTTTCAGACGCATCATGTTGAGGATGAACAGCTGAACATCAACGTGGTGTCACCGCATTTCAAAGGCGCGGATCGTTACTCGTGGGTCACGCGTAATACCAATGCCACGCCCATGGATGAATTTTGGCGGCCGCTGAAATGCTACTGCGATGAGATCGGCATTATATTTCATTCAACGCCTATGTCGCGGGGAGCCGCGCAGAAGCTACAGCAACTCGATGTGCCATTTTGGAAAGTGGGATCAGGCGATATTCTTGATTTCGTACTGCTTGATTATCTCACGTCCACAAAAAAGCCGATTATTATTTCATCCGGTATGTCCACGATTGAAGAGCTTGATGTCTCAATGGATTTTTTGAAACGCCGCAATGCGCAAGTGATACTTTTGCATTGCGTGTCAAAATATCCGTGTCCGCCGGAAGAATTGCGCTTAGGCACCATTGAATTATTGCGCGCGCGTTATGGGGTGACGACCGGATTTTCGGATCACTCCATTGGCATTGATTCTGCATTGGCGGCCGCGGCGCTCGGCGCGCGCGTGGTGGAAAAACATTTTTCTTTGTCGCGTGATTTATGGGGCGCGGATCATAAGGTTTCCATGACGCCGGATGAAATGAGACAGCTTGTTGACGGCATTCGCGCAATGGAACAAAATTCCACGCTCAAAACTGATTATCTAAAAAAAGATATTGTGAAGCGTGGCATGGGAAGCGGAGAAAAAGTTTTACAAGAAGATGAAGCAGTGTTTCGTCCGTATTTTCGTAAATCTTTGATGGCAAGCCGCGATATTCCCGCGGGTACCATGCTTGTCGCCGACGATATTTACGCCATGCGGCCCCAGCAATTTGCCGGAGGACTTCCATCGGAGCAATATGAATTTGTGGTTGGTAAGAAAATGATGAAGCCGCTCAAGAAGTTTGATCCGATTATTTATGAAAATTTTGTTTCTTAAACTTATGAAATAAAATAGGAGCTCCGTACATAGCGCGGAGCTCTTTTTTTTGCTACTTTGATATGTATGGTTACTGCGGGAGGAATTCCGAATGACTATTTTGGCATTTACATTTTATTTTCATTCGCAACGAGAGGAGTGATATCGTGCTCATCGGTAAATGTTCCAACTTTTACCCAGATAGTGGCGAGCGCATTCATAAGCTCTTGATCATGTGCGCTCAAAGGCATTTTTTTGATATTGTCGCGGACAAGGTGCGCAAGGGTATCATAGAATTCCCTGAAATAAACCCAAACGATATTTTTGAGCTTTGTTTTTATCCACGGATAGTTCATGGCATCTGTATACTCACAGGCCATATCAATGAGATTCTCATAATTATTCATGTTGGATCGGCGATCCGCGTGGTAGCGGGCATCATAATAAAGGCATAATGCCGGTCGGCATCCATGCATGGCCCTGGTAATGAATGTAAAGGAATTTTGATGCCACACACCGTCGCGACAAAGTGCTTGTTTGAGTTGTTCCGGATTGGGATCAGATTCGTGCATTGCATGGTTCCTTATTTTTGCTGACTCGTGTATATGATTTGGAAACGAACGTATTGCGATACTACCATAATGAGACTGTAGAAGAATGCCCAGAAGTTGTCATTGCGAGGAGCAGTAGCGACGAAGCAATCTCAACCTTGAGGTTATAGATTGCTTCGCTACGCTCGCAATGACACCATGGAAGATATTCTTCTACAGTCTCATAATACAATAAAATGTCAAAGTAGTCCTACTTGCGCTTATTTTGAGCATAGCATATAATTTAAACCAAAGGTACCCATATTTGGGTACCAATATGGCATAAACAATCAATATTATGGAAAAAGACTACATTTTAGACTTAATGAGATCCAAAAAAACTGTCTTCACTTTTAAAGACCTTATTTTGCTTTGGGGAGAATCTGACGTGAATTTCGTTAAGA
>CAYHZE010000050.1:0-8116 GCA_964361015.1 uncultured Candidatus Saccharibacteria bacterium
TTCCTCGCGACTGCATTTTGCGATATTTTGGCTACAAAACCTTCAGACCTCCTCGACGTAGGCACCGCTACGCCTCGTCGGTCTTCAGGTTTTTCGCTGCCAGACGCGAGGCGTATTTCGCAGAAGCGAAATCGCCTCGCGTCTGGAAAATATCACTAAAATGGCTCTGGAAAAAAGATTATGAACAGGCTCTTAGAAATCAGCGATCTCCTGCCATGATATGACCCGAATGATGGGATTTATTCTATCAATAATAATTCTCGCTTTTCTTATCATTGTGCCTACGGTACCGGAAGCAATAATGGTCCGGTTTTGTGATCCTTGGCTGGTCACGGTGTAACTGCACATTCCCGCGCCCAACGTAAGGGTATTACTGCCAGTGAATGGCGTTGAATCTCTGATCCGTTGCATTGCCTCTTCGGCGCAGACATTGGTGAGGCCTTTGGCCTGGCTTGATTGTTCATACGCAAAACTTGCGCGTGATGTTCCGAGACCCAAAAGAATCAATGAGAGTGTAATAGCCACTCCCACCGCGCCGACAACTAAAATGCTTAACAGCGTGATATATCCACTATGACATGTATTATATAATAATTTCATATTATTGAACATATGACAATAAAGTAACCCCTCACACCTCCCACTTTTTCCTTTATCTTCAGTCTTTTTTGTCATTCCCGCGGAAGCGGGAATCCAGACCATCATTTTTGCGGGAATGACAGAGGTGTGAGGAGTGACACAATAAACAATTGACAATTATCAAGAAAAAAATAATAAAAATGTCACATGTTTATTACGGTTGCCGCAGTGTTGCCGATCCGATAAATGTTTTTGCAAACGAATACTCGTTCCGGCCTGCAGGATTACTATGTGTCAGCGTAAATTGTATACGAACAGTGCCCGGCGTACCCGCAAAAGAAAGGTTTTGAAAAATCAGGGCGGACGCGGCTACGCGCGCATTCGTTAATGCAATCGGCGCGCCAGCGCCTTCAGTGATACGAATGATACCGCTTGCAAGATCAAACATGGTCGGATCATTGCCCGCAATAATAACATCAAGTGAAAGTGACGGCGCGCTCGCACCTTGACCTGGCGTATTGATGTTTTCGGCGTTACGCGCAATCTGGGTTATTGCTTCCATAACCTGTATTCCCTGCTGTTCCACTTCGGCAATAGTTTGATTTTTAATCCGAGATTCAATAAGTGAAGAAAGAAACACAGAAATAATTAAAAGCATAATGGAAGATACGCCGATAGAGAGAAGCAACTCAATCAAGGTGAACCCATGCGAAACATGTGACATGCGACAGGTGACACCTGACTTTGATTTTTTGATTGCATACAACATATCAAACATGTTACTGCGGGGCGAACACGAGAAATTCTTTAGTATCCGATGCGCCCACGCCAAACGCGCGATTGAGCGTGTCGTCATAGGCGATGCCCAACAGATTATCGCTTGTCGCAACATTAACCGATCCCAACAACACGGGAAAAGATGGGGTAGAAATGTTCACGACTTGAAACTCATCGCTGTTGGCGCTCGTTGCCACATACGCATAGGTATCAAAATTGGCCAGATTTAATGCAATATCATTGAGCGTATCCAGCGTGCTTATTGAACCAAGGGGCAGGGGGCTTGCAGGTATTGAGACATTGATAGTATGCAATACATTCCCTTGTCCCAAAAGCACAGTAGCGCCCGTTATGGCAATGGTGATTGCGTTGGCGGCGCCGGAAAGATTAAGCGATCCGTCAAGGGTCGGAAATGCAGGGGAAGTTATATTGATAACTTGTAATTCCTGACTATCGGCGTTTGATGCTACATAGGCAAAATTTCCTAAAACAACTATCTCATTTCCTGTAGCTCCTAGATCACGCGATCCCACAAGTACGGGTAAACTTGGCGCGGCCGCATTGACAATCAAAAACTCATCATTCCCACTGCTCACTCGCACAAGATAGACAGTTGTGCCGTTGACATACACACCGTTTGCATCAGCAGCGCCGGGAGCATTATAAATGCCCGCCACAAAAGGAGCAGATGCATCAGAAACGTCTATGATCTGCAATTCCTGACTGTCACTCGCGCTTGATATATATAAGAAATTACCAGACACCACAATATTGGTCGGCGTGCCGGGAAGAGTAAGGAATCCCATAGGGACGGGACTTGCGGGATTCGTTACATCAATCACCGAAAAATCCGGACTGCCGCCAAGGCGGACAATGTAGGCATAATTTCCTTGCACCTGAATTTTACGGCCGCTATTAGTACCTGAGATGTCAACACTTGCCTCTTCTATCGGATTTGCCCAATTGCCAAGGCCGGATACGGTCCAATGAGTAAAACGAGTGGTGAGTGATACAAGTCCGGTGCGCTGGGGATTTTGTTGCCAACTCACGTTAGCCGTAATCGATCTTCTTGCCGCATCCACGGATGAAATAATAATCTGGCGTGTAAAAATACCGGAAATATCTTCAAAGCCCGAGAACGACCATTGATTCCCTGCAGTTGAAAGTCCGTAGGCGCCATCGGCCAGAGCGGTAAATGTAAAATCACGCATGTTGCGTACTGCCTCTAATCCCTCTTCGGCGAGCAGTACCGCCTGCGCTCGATTACCGGCAAGTACGGTTGCCTCTTGACCATAGAGATATGCGCCAACAAGAGCGGTAACCAGCAATACAAAAACTGCGCTGGCAAGCATGACTTCCACTAATGAAAACCCTCCTTTATCGGTTCTCATGAGGACGTTCGCGTTTAACTTTTCCCTCTTCTTTGAGGAGGAGTTAGGGGAGGTAGAAAACGGGAAGCTGGAGACTGGAGAATAGAAACTGGAGGGATAGGGATTATGATTTTCTTCCTCGTTCTTTCCAGTCTCTAGCTTCCCGCTTCTCGCCTCCGATGTCCTACCCCTCCTAACCTCCTCTATTTTAGGGGAGGAACCAAATGCGTACGTCCTCCTAATAATTAATCGTGCCTCTCGCGTTGATTGTAATAATTCTCGTTTCATTGGTATAGGAAGTAAGCGTGACACTACCCGTGGTCTGCGGCAGACCGGTGAATTTTGTAAAAATGATTTCTGCAATACCCGACGGCGTGATGCTCGCCGGCATTTCAAATACTTCGTCAAAATTGCTGTCACGCGTACCATAATCAGTCCCCTTAAAAAGCGTTATGCTCCCACTTACGATATACACGCCCCATGCAATATCGCCGTCAACCGCTCGTGAAAGCACTTGAGCGCGACGCAAGGTTTGGGCGTATGTAGTGGCGGCAATATCCAAATCATTGCGTGCCTGAAACGATTGATACACAGGAATGGAAATACCGGAAATCAAAGCAATGGCCGCCAAAGAAAGCAGGACTTCCAACAGAGTGAATCCTTTTTTAGATCTTACAAAAAACAACTTACTCATAAAACTTTTGATTTGCAATTCCCCATATAAGATGAGACTGTAGAAAAATATTTTCCATGATGTCATTGCGAAGCGTTGCGCAAGCAATCTATAGCCTCAAGAGAGAGATTGCTTCGTCGGAAGCCTCCTCGCAATGACAATGTTCGGGTATTTTTCTACCGTCTCAATTTGCAATTCCCCATATGAGATCTATTCACCATCCACCAACACAATATATTTGCCCCATATCCAACCAGAGTTGTCGTCTGGCAACGTGATCTCATACCAGCCATTATGTTCATCTGTGTAGGTAAGAATGTCACCCGGCGTTACGCGGTTTACAATATCGCTATCAATTGATGACCGACTGCGCACGTTAAGATACCCCAATTCCGTGGGGAGAATACGAAGCAATTGAGGGGGGGTAATTTTTTGAGGTGAAGGCGAGGGGCTTGTTGTCTGCGCTATCTGTTCTATCACGGAAGGAATAGGTGTGGGCGCGGATTGGCTTGGATTAAGACCGCCAATTAAATTATAAATAGGAAGAATGACGGCAAGAGCCACGCCAACCACTCCGATCCACACAATAACTAAAAGTATTGGCTCCAGAATAATGGTTAAATTTTTTGTTGTAAGATCAGCTTTTGCCTCAAACGTACTGCCGATCTTCATAAGCGTTTCCGAAAGTGAACCTGAGTGTTCCCCGGCAAAAATTAATTGTTGAATAGGCGCGGGAACAAGGTGATGGGCATGAGGGAATGAAGCGAAACTTTTTTGAAAAGAATTTCCTTCTTCCACCGATCTCTGCAAATAGATATAGAGTTTTTGATAATTGGGAAATTCAGTAGACGACGCGAGCGAGCCGAGCGCTTGCGTCACCGGTAGTCCAGCCTCAAGCAGTGTACCCAAAAGATACCCAAAACGCGCGAGCTCAATCTCCCTGATCAATTCGTTGATGCCCGGAAACCAAAACAGCATATATTGCCCAATGAATTTGGTCTTTGGAAATATAAAAATAATATACAGGAATGCCGCAAGGGTAAAAACAAAAGCCGGAACCACATAAAAGCCGTATAAACCCAAAAACGTTCCCGCGCGTATAAGGAATTTCGTAATCAACGGAAGGTCAAGCTTGATCTGGGCAAAGACCGTGGCAAGCCTAGGGAGAATAAACCATGCCATCCCCAAACCGATAAGCACGGTCAGCGAGAGCACGAACATCGGATACATCATTGCCGAACGAATCTTCGCGCGAAAGACGCGCTCCTTGTCCTGCTGGATAACCACTACCTTAAGATTCTGAATGAGGTTTCCGGATGCCTCGCCAAGGCGAATAAGCGAAACAGCGTGCTCCGGAAACAACCGGCTTTTTTCCAGTGTCTTCCATAAGGATAGACCGGATTCAATATCTTCCCGCATGGCCGCAAGTATATGTTTCATCCGCCCGGATTTTGATTCTTCGGCAATCGCATCAAGCGCGTTCACAATAGACATGCCGGAAGATATAAGCAAGCTTAGATTTTCAACAAAATAGTCCCGCTCTTTTGCAAGACCAAAGGTAAAAACATGCGGCCATTGACGCTTTTTATTCAACATTTGATCATTGATCATTGACATTTGACAATGAACCACTGACATTTGACTTTTTAGATCTGTTTTTTATCAATTGTCAAATGTCAACTGTCTTCTTGTTAATTATCTGTGCCGGCGGCTCGGCAATACGAACAAGCTCCTCTAATGTAGTTACTCCTGTTTTTACCTTCTCCATTCCGTCTTCAAAAAGAGTGGTGGAACCCTCTTGACGCGCAAGTTGCCATATTTCTTGAGTAGATGGGGCGCGCAAAATGAGATTTTGCATTTCGGGCGTGACGTGAATAAATTCAAAAATCGCGGTCCGCCCTTTATATCCGGTGTGCCCGCATTCTTCGCATTTTTTCCCTTCATAGAGAGTAAATGGTTTTTTAGGGAAATAAGGCGCTACTAATGCAAGTTGCGGCGTGTTAAAAAAATCTTGCGATTTACTCACACTATGGCGGCAGTTATCGCATATTTTTCGCACAAGGCGCTGGGCAACGACAATATCAAGAGTAGAAGCAAGTAAAAACGGTTCAACCCCCATATCAAGAAGCCGCGGAATGGCGGTGGCGGCATCATTGGCGTGCAGAGTTGAATAAAGCAAATGACCGGTCAGCGCGGCATTGACCGCGATCTGCGCCGTTTCCTCATCGCGTATCTCACCAACCAAAATAATATCCGGATCCTGGCGGACAATGGAGCGGAGTCCTTTGGCAAACGTCAGATCGGTTTGCGGATTTACCTGAATCTGATTTATATTACGCATCTTATATTCAACCGGATCCTCAATAGTGGTGATATTGACATCGGGATTATTCACAATTTTAAGGAGCGCGTAGAGCGTCGTGGTCTTGCCGCTTCCGGTGGGACCGGCAACCAATATCATGCCAAACGGTTTTTGCGCGGCAGATTCAAGAAGTTGCTGATGCGATACGGAAAGCCCGAGATCGCCCAAAGAAAATCCCTGCACATAGGAGGCTAAAAGGCGCAATGCCACCTTTTCTCCTTCAATCGTAGGAACAATTGAGGTCCGAAGATCAACGACAGCGCCATTTTTTTCATATCTAAGCGAACCGTCTTGCGCCGCGAAATGCTCGTCAATCCGCAGACCGCTCTGCACCTTGATGCGATTGAGAATATTCTCATAATGTTCTTTGGGAATTCGCCCCGCCTCATGCAGTACTCCGTCAACACGGAATCGCACAAGCGCATCTTCCTGCCG
This sequence comes from uncultured Candidatus Saccharibacteria bacterium, assembly GCA_964361015.1. Lineage (GTDB taxonomy): Bacteria > Patescibacteriota > Minisyncoccia > Sungbacterales > HO2-52-23 > CAYHZE01. The sequence continues at coordinate 6,197 of CAYHZE010000050.1, forward strand.
AGGTTCAAAATGAATATCTGATGCCCGATACACAAGCGCATCGTCAAAAATCTCTTCCAAGAATTCCGGCGCAATGCGTCCTTTGTTTTCGATAATTTTTGAAAAACGGGTTTCAAGCGGTTTTTGATATTGAATAAATACCGCATCTATATCTTCCGGAAGAGAATAAGCAATAGTGATCTTTTGTTCAGGGAATATCCCTGCAAGCTCCGCCAACAAATCTTTTTGCTGGGGATTGTCCGTTGTGATCGTGACGTTATTTTCTTGTTCAGCAAAAAAAACCGCCCGAAATTTTTTTGCAACAGTTTCCGGAATCTTTTGGACTTGCGCGGCTGAAGGTTTGTTTGAATTCAAATCTGCATAGATGACACCCAATGATTCGGCAATCGCTTGGCCGAGCAAATCTTTTGTGACGAGTCCCTCCGATAAAAGATGCTCAATAAGCGAAGTATGATGCGCCTGCGCAAAATCTTCAGCCTTTTGAATATTGTCAGGAGTGACATAATTCCCCCGAAGAAGCGCTTCTTTTATTTTTTCAGTATTAATTTCCATGTATATCAGTATACCAATTATCAACAGAATACACAAAATACGTTTTTTTGAAAACGGAAATACTATATTATACCATCTCTTATTAACCCATTCCCCGTTGTCATCCTCGCGAATGCGGGGATCCAGATTTATCGGTGAATGAATAAATCTGGATTCCCGTTTTCACGGGAATGACACCGCTATCTTTGATGTGCAAGAGTTAATGGGAGATGGTATTATTGCCGAATATCAAAAAATATGATACTTTCGTTATAAACCGCCCGTAGCTTAATGGTAAAGCAGCCGCCTCTTAAGCGGACGATGTGTAGGTTCGAATCCTACCGGGCGGATTTTTTCAGATAAAAATAATCTTTGTAATTAAGATAACGATGCCAAGATCAAGGTATACTTTTAAAACGTCAAAAAATAAATTTGGTGAATAATAACCAATTCTCTGTCATTCCCAGCGATTGCGGGAATGACAGAAAAGAATATAAATGCGCATCATTCCTTAGATTAAAAAACACAATCATTATTAACTTATTTTTGTCTCCCCACCGCTACTATTTTTTTCTCACCGTTCATCACATCCCCCCCATTCCAATCATGTATCGCCGCTAGCAATAATTCTTGATTATACGCAAGCCCATTGCCGCGGCGAGTTCCGGGATCATTGGTAATGAATGTGTTTTTATTATCGTCAAAGCCGCGAATCACAAGCATATGATACAACGGCCCCGGCGCTGTAAAATAAGGATTTTTTAACAAACGGCCCGCGACAGGCGCAATTACGATACTGCCGCGCTCAAGTTCTTCTTTTATATCCAAAGCCGTGTTTATACCGCGCACACTTATATTCTTGAACCCAAAAAGATAAGTAAGGATTGCCCCAGTTTCTGCGGTAGAAGTGTCTTTATATCTTTTGAATACAATCTCTTCGTATTGCTTAATAATCTGCATTTCTGTTTCGGCAAGCTTGGGCGTCAACGGCACGCCCCATATAAAGTGAGCCGCCATCACCACAGACGCTTCTTCACAAAAATCCTGCCAGGGTTGCGCCCAACTACCCAAGGGCGCCTGCGAAGTAAAGGGAACGAAAATGACGGGCGCGGCAAATGAAAGGGATGTAGTGACAAAAAAACTGGTCACTGCCAGCAGGGTCGCCCCTATATAGTATACATTCTTTAGATTACGAAACTCTCTTTTGTTGTCATTCCTGCAATCGCTTTGGAATGACAGAATGGGGAAGTTCCGTAATTCACAATTCACGGATATATTGATTTTTTTTATTTTCATGATAAAGTGTAACAGAAGAATGGCGGCTATGGTGTAATGGCAACACAGGAGCTTGTGGAGCTCTTATCACGGGTTCGATTCCCGTTAGCCGCC
>CAYHZE010000051.1:0-8078 GCA_964361015.1 uncultured Candidatus Saccharibacteria bacterium
TCTAAAAATTTGATTTATAAAATTTTTTATGGCATACTATAGACTTCAGAAATACGGAATTTTTTTATGATAAAAACATTCAAAACATTTTATTCTTACTTTTGGCGTTACAAGAGGTACTTCATTGCCTCGCTTGTATTTGCATTGCTTTCAAGCGCGTTCAATAGTTTTTTGCCGTTTATATACCGGTATATGGTGGATCATTTAGCGATTCTTGATATGCGCATGCTTGGCACGATACTTGGCGCGTTTTTAATAACCCGGATGGGATTTGTGATATGCGATCACCTTGGCATTTATTTTGGCGATCAGTCGGCCATTCCTGCATCGCGCGATGCGAGGATTGATGCATTTTCCCATCTTCAGCGTCTTGATTTTGCGTTTCATGTAAACAAAAAATCCGGAGAGTTTATTTCAAAAATCAAACGCGGGGACAGCGCGTTCTGGGATATGTATTTTTCGGTCAACAACCAGATCGTTGGCGATTTTTTTGATTTCGTACTTACAGCGGCTCTTCTTTTATGGTTGCGGACAGAGCTGGTCGTTATCCTTTTTGTTGCGATTGCGGCCAATGCGATTGTCTCGATTTATTTTTTGAAAAAGAATATGGTCGTGCGGGAGGGTTTTCATAAGGAAGAAGACAATGTTTCGCATCTGATCGTGGATAATTTGATCAATTATGAGACTGTCAAATATTTTGCTAAAGAAAAACGGGAGGTAAAAAATTTGACCTCCGCATTCTTGCCATGGGAGCGCGCGTTATGGAATTATGGCGTTACATTCCGGCAGATGGGAGTGGTGATGGGATTGATTTCTACGATGACGCTTATCATCATGCTTGGCATCACGGGATATCATGTTGCCCACGGCACATTGAGCATGGGTGATTTTGTGTTCACTACGGCGCTTATGCTGCAATTTTTTCCCAAGTTTGAGCGGCTGATCGCGCGCATGCGCCAAGTCGCGAAATCATATGTGGATCTTGTATCTTATTTTGCGATTCTTGATTATCCACTCGTAATGCCCGATGCGACAGCGCCAGAGAAAATTGTGTATCCTCAAGGTGAGGTGCAATTCAGCGATGTTTCATTTGTATATGCCTCGGGACGAGAGGCGCTGAATCATGTGGACTTTTGCATCAATGCGGGAGAGACAGTGGCGTTGGTAGGAAGATCGGGCGCGGGAAAGACGACTGTTACCAAGCTTATTATGCGTATGTATGATCCGGAAAGCGGGCAGGTTTGTCTTGACGGCCATGATATAAAAAATATTGCAAAAGAGAATTTACGCACTATGATCGGGTTGGTGCCGCAGGAGCCGATTCTTTTTAATAATACGATCGGATATAATATCGGCTATCCGCTTGATGATATTGGGCATGAAAAAATCATTGCCGCCGCAAAGCTGGCAAATTTACATGAGTTTATTGCAAGTTTGCAGAATGGATACGAAACAATGGTGGGGGAGCGCGGGGTAAAACTTTCCGGCGGCCAAAAACAGCGCCTTGCGATTGCGCGCGCGTTTCTTTTAAATCCGATTATTATTATTTTTGATGAGGCGACAAGCCATTTGGATTCCGAATCCGAATCGCTTATCCAAGATTCAATTGCAAAGCTCAAAAAAAATAAAACACTTATCATTATTGCTCACCGCCTTTCCACGGTAATGAAAGCCGATCGCATCATTGTGCTTGATCGTGGCCGTATTGTTGAGATTGGCACTCACAGAGAACTGACCAAAAAATCAGACGGCATTTATCGTAGGCTGTGGGAATTGCAAACAGAGGATGTTATAGATGCATGAAATTCTCCCCGGTTCATAAAACTTTTTACCGGACTTAGAGCCTGTTCATAATCTTTTTCCCGACTCCATTTCGCGATATTTTGGTTGCAAAACCTTCAGACCTCCTCGACGTAGGCACCGCTACGCCTCGTCGGTCTTCAGGTTTTTCGCTCAAAATATCGCAAAATGTCTCTGGAAAAAAGATTATGAACAGGCTCTAAAGTCTTCGATGATTTGTGATAATTTTTTTATACGACCTTCCCCGCTTCTTCCAGCGTTGTGATTCCTGCAAATGCTTTTTCAAGCGCATCTTGCTTGAGTGTCTTCATGCCGGCCATGATGATGTATTCTTCCAGCGCTTTCATTGGCGCTTTTTCAATGATCAATGTTTGCACCGTATCGTCAAAATAGAGGACTTCAAAAAGTCCGGTGCGGCCTTTGTAGCCGGTGTGTCGGCATGTCTCACAGCCGCTTCCTTTGATAAAGGTATGTTGGGCGGGATCCAAATTAAAATAGGTGAGAAATTCTTGGTGAGGCGTATAATTGATACGGCAATCAGGGCATACTTTACGCACCAGCCGTTGGGCTACGATGCCGTTTAAGGCATAGGCAATGAGACTGCGTTCTACATTCATATCTATCAGGCGGGGAATGGTGCCGAGCGTCGTGTTTGCATGAATAGTGGAGAGCACAATGCGTCCGGTGAGCGATGCGCGCACTGCATTTTCTGCGGTATCGAAATCGCGGATTTCACCGACCATGATAATATCCGGATCTTGGCGTAAGATTGAGCGCATGCCGGAAGCGAATGTGAGTCCGTGGTCGGCATACACTTGGCTTTGGCGAATGTCTTCAAGCCGTAATTCAACAGGGTCTTCAAGCGTGACAATATTTTTTTCTTTTGTGCGCAGAGTTTGAAGCAGGGAATAGAGAGTGGTGGTCTTTCCCGATCCTGCAGGACCGGTAATCAGCACCATGCCGTAATCTTTTGCAATAAGTTTTTTAAAACGAGCCATGGTGCCTTCATCCATACCAAGGGCATTGATCGGCAGGAGCATATTCTCGCGGTTGAGCAATCGGAGCACAAGAGCTTCTCCGTCAAGCGTGGGAAAGAGCGAGACGCGCAGTGAGAGTTGATGGGGGACGGGAGAAGTAGATGGCGGGGGCGGCAGAGGCGAGGGAGTTGATGGCATAGTTTTTGCATCAATCGGTGGAGGCGCGGCACTTTTTGTCTCGCTCTCATTGCCGTCAAATAAAAGATGGGAGATGGTATCAACAAGATGTTTTTTCCCAGAAGAGGATGGCGTAGAGCCGGGAAGAGGCGGCGCGTGGGGAACAGATTTGTTGGTATGCACCGTAGCGATAAAATGACCCTCTTGGGGGATTCCCCTGGCGGAAATGTCAAAATTGGCAAGAACTTTAATGCGGTTGGTAAGGGGTTCGAGTTCGTAGAGGGGTCTGCGCCATTTTTCCATCATCACGCCATCCACACGGAATCGTATCCGCATTTCCTCGGAGAGCGGTTCAATGTGGATGTCAGAGGCCTGATCGCTAATTGCCCCTGCCAGTATGGTATTCATAAAATCTTCCGAAGGCACTGTTGAATCTTGTGAAGTTGTCATAAGGGTAAATTAAAGAATCAATTAAGGCAGTAAAAAAATTATACCATATGGCATATGAATTTGTCGAAAGACATATATTCAAGTTTAAACTCGTATTTTCATATTGATGTTTATTTTTTGTTGTGGATAAATGCTTTACTCTGATATGTTATTTTGTGGTATCCTCAATAGGTGAATACTATAGTAGCGCAAAAGATAAAGATTGAATGGATTTTGCGGATTTCGCTTGGCCTCATGTATCTGTACTCCAGTGTTGATCTCATGATGCATCCGAAAAGTTGGACATGGGCGGTGCCGTGGTGGTTTTCCCAACTTGTTACGCCATTTGTTCCTCTGGATTCATACCTGCGGTTTCAGGGTGGAATTGAGCTTCTGATGGCCATTATCTTTCTTGCTCTTTTTTGGAAAGGCAGGATTATTTTGTTGTTTGCCGTATTTTCGTCTCTAGAACTTTTGTTTATCTTACTTTTCTCCCCCCAGTTCATTACTACGTTTCGGGATATAGGAGTACTTGGAGCGTCAGTGGCATTATGTTTTGTAATATGGGATATGATGAGAAATAAAACAAGCGCGGACGTGATGCCTATACGATAAGCATTTATGTTTCTAAATTTTTCATTCAGATTTTTCTCTCCATGGATCAACCTCAAATCTCGGGCAACATTAAAACACTCTTAGTCTCAATTCTTTTTGGGATTTTTGCTTTTATTATTGTCGGTCTTTTTTCTTTTTTTCTTTTTGGTTCAAGTTCGCCAGTGGGACTCGGCTGGTATGTTTTTAGTTTTGCGGCCGGTCTTACTATGATTGTGCTTCCCTGCACCTTACCGCTTGCCTTTGTTATCGTTCCTCTTTCTATGGGCAAAGGTCCTCTGAAGGGATTGGCTATTGCGCTCGCCTTTGGGCTTGGCATTACTATGACATTGAGCATGTACGGAGTGGTAACGGCTATAGTGGGGAAGGCGGCAATTACAGGTCTTGGCGCGTCGTTGGAAACCATTAAAAATTACATGTATCTTGTTGCGGGTTTTTTTGCCTATGTATTTGCGCTTGGCGAACTGGGGCTTGTGCGATTTCGGATGCCGACGTATAGCGGAGCGTATCCCATGTTTATCCAGCGTCAGCAAGATGTTATCAAGGCATTTCTTTTAGGGTTGTTTTTAGGCAATATTGGCATAGGATGCCCGCATCCGGCAACGCCGGTAATACTCACGCGCATCGCGGTTTCGGGAAGCGCGCTGTATGGCTGGCTGCTTTTCCTTGTCCATGCGATTGGCCGCGTGCTTCCGCTTATCTTCTTGGCAATTTTAGGAATTTTGGGAGTCAATGCACTGCAATCCCTCGTGAAGCACAAAGAAAGGATAGAACGGGCAACCGGATGGGGTATGGTGTTTGTTGCCGCGTTTATTTTAGTTCTTGGCCTTTTTTCCCATGACTGGTGGGTTAATTCCGGACAGCATGTGCTTTTTGAAGAGATTGTCCAGGAACAGCGCTTTACGAATCTGATTGCGGATAATTTAAATGTAGCCAATGTGCATACGCACGGCATGATTCAAAATCCGCGGACACTTTTTGGCCTTCCGTGGCAACTGGGTAATTGGGCGTTAGTGTTTTTATGGGTTTTGCCGTTTTGGTGGTATTATGCCAAACAAAAAAAATCCGTTGCAAGCATGCCCGAAGAAGAGAAAAAAATCTTGACTGCAAAGCTCCCCACCCTTTTTTGGAATTATTGTTTGATTACGGCATCGCTTGGCGTATTGATTATTTATGTTCTTCCGTTGCGGTTTGCGGTTCAATCGTCATCAATGGGACATGGAGAGGAAATGGTGCAGGGCGATGGGCACATGATGGAAGCGAGTGGGGCGACCCAATACCACGAACAAGGAGCGGTTCAGAGTGGCGTGTCCGTTGATTTGAATGTGATTCCTACGAATGCAATTTTTAGGACGGATATTCTATCGGGTGACGAAACAGAAAAACGTTGTGGCCCCCAACCTCCAGCGGCCTGTGGATATGGAACGGTATTGGGGTGTCGGATTGCGGATCAACAATGGGGTTGCTATTCTATTCCAATTATCACCGCATCATCCACGCGTTTAGATTTTTTTGTCAATGAAAAACCTGGAAATATGCCGGTACCTCTTCAAGAACTTGAGATTGAGCATATGAAATATATGCATGTCATTGGCGTGAGGGACGATCTCAATGAGTTTTTTCATATTCATCCATTGTCTTCTTGCGATACGGTTAATCCTACAGCTGAACAGATTGAAAGGAGTGTTTCTAAGTCCATTACATTGATTGATAAAGGGAACATTGAAATGAGTCTTGGTTGTACAACCAGTTTAGATATGGGAACTTTTTCCATAAGACATACGTTTGTCAACCCTGGCCAATATAAAATCTGGTCAGAAATTAAAAAAGATGGAGTGAATTACACATTTGGACATCCGCCGTTTGTTGTGCAAGGCGCCGGCGTTACGGAGAACAAAAAAGTCTCTTTTGCGCGGCAATTTCTTGTTGGTAATTATCAGGCTTTACTCTCACTGGATGAACCTGTAGTAAAGGGGCATCCGCATGATCTTACGTTTGAGATTCATACGCCGGATGGCCGCGATGTTGAGCTTGATGATTATCTTGCGGCAAAAATGCACCTCACCGTTATCAAGGATGATTGGAAACAAATTATTCACACGCATCCGGAAGGGCCGGGACATGCGGCAACATTTCGTGTTATCAATAGAGCTAATGCCAATGGCGGAGAGAAACACTCGGGGGCGCAAACTAATGTTCACGGCATTTCCTTTCAGGTTATTTTTCCCGAGGCGGGATTGTATAAAGCATTTGCCCAATTCCATCCTAAAAACAGTACGCTTTTGCCCGAAGATGCCTTGACTGCTGAATTTTGGATTGAAGTAAAAGATAAAGCGCCTTCGGGAATTTCTACGTGGACAGGACTTCTTATGGTATCTTTGATTGCTATAGGGGTTTTAACGTGGCTTGTGCGGAGATATTTAAAAGTTGGTTCATAGAGGTCGTATTTCTGGTTCCTCCCCTGATATAGGGGAGGCAAGGAGCGAGGTATGAGTGAGGAGTAAAACTTACAATATGGGACTGTAGAAAAATACACAAAGCCTGTCATTGCGAGGAGCAGTAGCGACGAAGCAATCTCAACCTCGAGATATAGATTGCTTCGCTACGCTCGCAATGACACCATGAGGGATATTTCTCTACAGTTTCAAGATATAGTTTCTACCCTCACTCATATCACCCCTAACCTCGCTCCTAACTTAGGAGGGGACTAAAAAAAAGATTTCTTTTTTATGAATAAATACTTCATACTCATTGGTATTGTTGTCCTTGTGATTATCGGCGGCGTTGTATACAAGATTTTTTTGCGTCCGCAGAGTTCAGAACCCGTGACAACGGGAGTAGAAAGAAACATTACTATTATTGCAGAGCAAGACAAATGGCGGTTTAGTCCGGAAGATATTGAAGTTAATAGAGGCGATAAAGTGATCATGACGATCATTAACGAAGATGATTATGATCACGGCATTGCCATTGATGCCTTTGGTATTTCCCAGCGCATGCCCGCCAAAGGCACTATTAAGGTAGAGTTTACCGCAACGCAAGAAGGGGACTTCCCGTTTATTTGCTCGGTACCATGCGGAGAGGGGATGGTTGACGGGAAAAAACGAACGCATTTTGACATGATCGGGAATTTGCATGTAAGAGGGATTTCTTCGGGGGGGAAATAAGAAGATGTTATGATCATGGGTAATATACTATTATTTTTTGACCTTACTTTCTTGTGTGTGGTTTGTGTCCTTCTTTGGCAAAATTTGCAGAAGTTAACTTCTCATATAAAAAATCAATATCCGGATACATGGATAGCTCTCGGATCTGTACGCTTCTCCGGAGATAAGGCAAATTCTCCGGAAAGCCCATGGTATAGATGGATAAATTATAAATATTTCTGCAGATTCATACTATCTCAACGTCAACATTCAAAATTGTCCGATAAAGAAGTGGAACGGCTCGTGAAAAACATTAAACGAAGTTTGTTATTGTTGATTATTTCTATCGTGTTTATGTTTAAGATATTATATCTATGAAAAAACTCGTCTTAAAAGTCAAAGGGATGCACTGTGCATCGTGTTCTATTCTTATTGATAAGCTCGTGGGGAAACAGCCCGGGGTTGTTGCTATTAAAACGAGTTATGGGGCCGAGCGGACAACGGTTGAGTTTGATGAATCAAAAATTTCTTTGGAAACAATAGATACATTCATCAACAAGCTCGGCTATGACATGATTCGGCCCGAAGAAGAAGGTGGTACGCCCGAAGAAGAAGAATCAGCAGATGCGCGTAAGATCGAAGAATCGCGCAGGCGCGTGCGCGCGGCATTTATTCTTGCGTTTCCCATTATTGTCTATTACATGCTCATTCACATGTTTAATCTGACTCATGTGCATGAGTTTTTTGGTTTTCTTAATCAAAAAATTCCTTTGCTTACCAGTACGGGTTTCGTAGGATATGGCTCGTTTTTCACGCAATACCTTTTCTGGTTTGTGGCTCAACCCATAAAGATATTGGTGGAGCTGACGGGCATCAATGTTGCAACTCCCCCGTTTCGCATTGATTTGAATTATTTTTATTGGATTCTTTCCACGCC
>CAYHZE010000052.1:0-7549 GCA_964361015.1 uncultured Candidatus Saccharibacteria bacterium
TGGTAGTTGGTAGTTGGTAGTTGGTAGTTGGTAGTTGGTAGTTGGTAGTTGGTAGGAAAAATTTTAAAACTCTTTCCTAAAAGCTACAAGCTCATTCCTACAAGCTTCTTGCATTACCATTCCGTAATAATTTTTTGAAACACCGCCTGATCTTTCCATGGGCCGATCATGGCAAGATTCAGTGATGCGGGCTTAATGATCTCACGCGCCACTGCACAAATATCATCGGCGGTGACTGCGTCAAGTTTGGCAAAAACTTCGTCAGTTGTCATAGGATTTCCAGTGAGCATTTCTTCAGCGCCCACAAAACTTGCCACTGCATTTGATTGCTCCAGACTGATCAATGTGGTGCCGCGGATATAATCTTTGACGCGCTTGAGTTCGTCTGCCGGTACCGCACTTGTGCATATATTTTTATATTCCTCCAATGCGGCTCGTATTGTTTTTTCCACATTCGGGTGATCCACGCCCGCGTATGTAATCAGATAGCCGCGATTAGAGTATGATTCGTGCGCAGACCATACAGTATACGCCAACCCAAGTTTTTCGCGAATACGATCCCACATGCGCGCGCTCCATGACCCTCCGAGCATAGTTGCCAGCACTTCTGCCGCGAAACGTTTCGGATGATTAGCGTCAAGTCCGCGAAAGCCAAGCGCAATGTGCGTCTGATCAGTTTCTTTATATTCAATTCTCAACATCGGCTTATCTTGACTCTCTTGCAATGCGGGTTTCTGTCTAATGGGAGGAGCGTGGCGCAAATCAGTAAAAAGTTGTTTTACCTTCTCAATAATGGCCGGCTCGTCAAAATTGCCTGCCACAACTACCGCCGTATTGCCCGCAACATATTGATTGGTAAAATAATTCACAAAATCCTCCCGCTTGAGATTGCGGATGTTTTGCTCAAGCCCGATCACGTCCCATCCGGCCGGCTGGTCGCCGTACAAAAGCTGTTCCCATACCCACCAGATATAGAGCGTAGGCGTATCTTTGTCTTTGTGCATTTCTTCAATCACAACTTGGCGTTCGCGATCAATCTCCTCTGCCGACAAAAGCGAATTATTGTAAATGTCGGCAAGCAATGCAAGCGACTGGTCAAGATAACTTTTCCCCGCCTTGATATGATATCCGGTTATTTCGTGGCTGGTGAACGCGTTTGATACTGATCCAATACCGTCAAGCTCATGCTTGATTACATCCGGCGTAGGACGATTTTTTGTTCCCTTAAAAAACATGTGCTCCAAAAAATGAGAGATGCCGCTGATATCGCGCGACTCATAATCCGATCCTGTTCCGCACAACACCAACACCGTCACGGTATTCGTACCCTGCATGGGAGCCGTGATAATCCTCAATCCATTTTCCAATACGGTTTTTTTAAACATAAAACAATAAAATTATTATGCGGTTAATTGTTTGTTAACATAGTCTATTAATTCTGATTGTAAAACACGAATTTGTTCTGCGCTATCTCTGTCGCGCACGGTCACTGTGCCATCTTCCAAGGTTTGATAATCAATCGTGATGCAAAATGGCGTGCCGATCTCATCTTGGCTATAATAGCGTTTGCCAATGTTACCGCGATCGTCCCATGCAGTATTGATATGCTGTGCTTTTAGATTTTTATACACCTCACGCGCCTTTTCTACAAGTTGAGGTTTGTTAGCAACAAGGGGAAACACGGCGGCTTTGTAGGGGGCGAGACGCGGATGGAGTTTTAAAAATACTCGCTTCCCTTTCTCGTTTTCTTCTTCATGGTATACGTCAAGCAGTAAAAAAAGAATTGTCCTATCCACGCCGGCCGATGTTTCAATCACCCACGGTATATACCGCTCTTTTTTTTCTTCATCATAATAGCTCATGTCAGTACCGGAAAATTCCGCATGGCGCGAAAGATCCCAATCGCCGCGATGATGGATCCCCATGAGTTCCTTCCAACCGCCGAAAGGCGAGTTATACTCAATATCCCATGCGGCGCGCGCATAATGCGCGCGCTCATCCGGCGCGTGCTCCCGAAATCGTAAATTCTCTTTTTTCATGCCAATGGCCACATGCCAACGCATCCGTTCTTCTTTCCAATATTCAAATTGTTTCATCGCTTCTTGTTCGTCCGGCCGGACATAATATTGCAGTTCCATCTGCTCAAACTCGCGCGAGCGAAAAATAAAATTGCCAGGCGTAATTTCGTTTCGGAATGCCTTGCCAATCTGTGCAATCCCAAACGGGATTTTTATCCGCGTCGAATCTAAAACATTTTTGAAGTTGACATGCACGCCTTGCGTGATCTCACCTCGCAGATACACCGTCGTTTTTTCGCCCTCCACGGCGCCGAGTTTTGCTTCCACAAGCAGATTAAACTGCCGAGGTTCTGTAAAAGATTTTTCTGCTTCTATATATGTCCACCCCGAATTCATCACTTCTCCCGGATTCTCTTTGCTGTATTCCTTGTAGTGTTTTTCGCCATGTTCAGACTTTTCTTCTTTTCCCATATGATCTGCTCGAAATCGCTCATGACACCTTTTACACTCCACCAAAGGATCGGTAAACAGAGAGGTATGTCCCGATGCCTCCCATACTTTCGGATTCATCATAATCGCCGCATCTAATCCCACGATATCATCCCGTTCATACACCATGGCGCGCCAGAATTCGCGTTTGACATTATTCTTCAACTCCACCCCCAACGGCCCGTAATCCCATGTGCCCGCAAGGCCGCCGTAGATTTCCGATCCGGGAAAAATAAAACCCCGCCTTTTTGCCAAGGAGACGATTTTTTCCATTATATTATCTGATTGTGTTTGCATACAATATCGCGGGCAATTAAAAAATAATAACATGCCGCGGGCATACGCGCAACTGCCCGCTTAGTAACCGCTCACACCTATGTCATTCCCGCGGAAGCGGGAATCCAGACCCCCTCTTATCCTAAAAGAGAGAATCTGGATTCCCGATCAAGTCGGGAATGACAATCAGAGTTGAGAAAACAACAAAAAAGGAGAGGTGTGAGGGGTTACCCCACTGTCACGCATGCTTACTGTTCTATACTATTTGTGATAAAGTCAATCTCCTTATCCACGGGCACATTGGCAAATGAATCTATCCCGGTGAGGCGCGACTGATTGATCAATTTAATAAAATTATCACGGTCAATTTCCGCAAGAATAATAGATACCTGAAACGCTGATGTGAGCGTCGGAGAACGCACTCCCGTGCCTGCCGCCACGGTGCCAATATGCCAACGCACCTCGCTTGACGGAGCGTCGTAAGTTATTGACGTGCCGTCAGCTTGAGTAACATTTTCCCACGCCACATTAGGAGGAAGTGTCGCAACTACATCGGCATTGGTAATATCGTTTGTGAAATTTTTCACTTCCCACACAATTGTGTAGGTTGTCTTCTGCCCGACTTCCGGCGGAAAGGGGCCGCTGTTGGGAATGGGAGAGGGACTATGCAGGGCTTTACCGGAAAAAATAACCTTTGATGCGACTTTGAATTCAATGGTGTCTTCTGAACTCAAATTCGTGCCTTTGAGCTCATCGGAAATTGATGCAACGCCGATTAAGGAGCGCAATGCAACCGTAAGATTCTTATCTTTTTGATCTCTCACTGGTGGCGGATCTTTCACTTTAATCACTATTTTTAATTCTCCGCTTTCATTGGGCTCAAGTTCGCGAAGTTGCGGCGCATTGCCCGGGCCCCATATAATCGCCCCTGTTTGGAAGTCAACAACGCCTTCATCATCGACGGCCAATGTTAACTTATCGAGCGCCTTGCCCTCTAGTAATGCTTTTACCGTGACGTTCTTTAATGTTTCGTTTGTATTATTTCTATATTGGATCACGAATGTAAGTACTGCTCCCGGATTCACCACGCCTTGACGATTGTTTCCAAGAAATCCCTGCACCAACAAAGGAGTTACTGCAATGGCGATCTCTTTACTTGATTGGCTGAACACCCTTACCTGTTTGGTAGAGAGATTAAATGTTCCAAGACCTGAACGAAATGCCTGCACCTCGCCTTCTTCTCCCGTCATGGTCCCGTGTATACTCACAATCCCTTCCTTCCCCGGTTCAAGCGTGCCAATATCCCAAATCATATCACCTACCACGGGTTTTGGTTCCGATGAGACAAAGGTAAATCCACTCGGATATTCCATCACAAGCGCCATCTCTTCAAAAGGAAGCGCGCCGTCAAGCACATAGTGAACCTTGATATCCACATCTTGCCCGCGAGAAAGAGTCTCGGGAATCTCCATGCTCAACGCAAGAGGAACTTTTACAATACGCACTATTTTCTCCGCGCGCGCCGAGAATCGTGCCCGCAATTTTTCCGGCCGATAAAAATAAATTGCCTGAATTTTTGCATCCTCGCGCTCCTGTCCAAATAACCGCATGCTGATCTCTATAACCCCCTGATCACCCGGCTTAAGATCCTCTACGGGTTTTGAGATGCGCGCAGGCGCTTTACTGTCTACTCCTTGACTGCGCACAAGCGAGCCTTCAGGCAATGTCACTGCAATCTCGCCGTCATGCAATATAGTATGCGAAACATTTTTATACATAAAAGAAATCGTGATAACATCGCCGGACTGGACAATATCACTGCCTATCAGTTCAATCCTGGCTTCCTGTCCCTGCGCGCGTAAATAGAAAAAAACAAAAATACCCGCAAGGATGATCAATATAAAAAAAACACTGCCAAAAAAATATCGCCACGGATGGCGTATCCATGGACCTTCCTGATCGCCCGCCGCGCCATGTTCCGGAGTCCAGATGGGAGAAACACGGCTACGCGAAGGCGAAGAAAACATACGCCATTTTGTCCGGCGTTCTATATCTTCTGCGGCCTCTTTTTCTTTTCCGTAGAGTTCTTGCTCTACTTCTTCAAGTTTTCCCATGCCTTAGGTAAAAAAAATAATTCTGTTTTCTATCATATACCAATAAACATAGGTTTGCACGGATTCCCTAATATGCCTATATCCCTTGCGCCATCATATCCAAGCGCGCGCAAAAAATCTTTCTCAAACTCATGGATCACGCTTGAGACATTCAGCGGTGATTCGTGATTGAGCGCCGCCAAACTTGTGAGAAGAAGTTCCCATATTGATATATCTGGTTGCCCCGTTAAACAGTGGCGATCAACCAATTCCGCCATAAAGATGGCAACGGCAAAGCGATCAAATTCACCGCGTATCTGCGGCCATGATTGCAAAAGTTGTGCATAGGTAAGACGTTCGCCCAGTTTTCCCAATACAAATTGAATCGCGCTCAACGAAAGGGATTCTATATGTCCTTTAAGCTTTGCGTTTTCTTTTTTCACACCTTGCGCCCGGCAGTACAGCTTGCCAAAATCACGCGTGTAGACAACGACCATTGCATCCGTTTCCCCTGATGCAATTTTTTTCAATACGATTCCTTGCGTTGAGTAGATCATGTTTTAATCTTATCAACAAAATCCATACGATCGTATGGAAAATGTTGTCCAGTTTTTATGAAATGCCGATCCACATGATTTTCTCATCAAGTTTTAGTTCCCGCTCCAATTGAAACACTTTCTTTCCTCCCGCGCGCAATTCCGATATATTCGCATCTTTTTTAATTTTTTTCATATGATGCAATATAAGAGCTTCCTGTTGCGTATCTCCCATAATATGCAATTTTGCTTTTTGTGCGGGCGTAAGTCCCAAATCTCGGCGCATTTCCTGAATGTTGCGAATGAATTCACGGATTATCCCCTCTTCCTTGAGTTGAGGCGTAATGACCGTATCAAGCCAGAAATCCTTTCCCACCGCAATTTCTTTTATATTGACTTCATCTCGAATAAGCGCGTGCATATCCGTGGAAATATTTTTATCCGTAATATGCAATGTTTGCAAAGGTTGACGCACTTTGATTCCCGATTCCGCCCGAAGTTTCAATGCTCGCGCGACAATATCGCGCACAATTTCCATATTCGCAATAATTCTTGCTTCTTGATTCTCGCTTCTTGATTCTACGCCAGGCCAATCAAGTAAATGCACGCTTATTTCTTTTTGTCCGGTTTTTTTCCGCAATTCCTGATAGATATGTTCCGAGAGAAACGGAGTGAACGGAGCGGTCAAACGACAAAGTATATCAAGCGCATACGCAGTTGTTTCAGTAGCTTCTCTTTTTTCCTGCATCGTACGCGGACGTTGAAACCGCTCACGAGATCTTCGCAAATACCACTGCGAAAAATCCGCCACCGCAAACTGTTCAATCGCGCGGCTAGCCCCTGTAATATCATACGCATCAAGCTTTTTCGTTACATCACCGACGAGCTGATTTGTCTTTTCTAAAATCCACCGATCAAGAATGTTCTGACTTTTGCCTTTTAACTTTTTGTTTTCGACTTTTTTAACGTATGTATCAAACAATACAAACGAATTCCACCACGTCCCAAGAAACGAACGCTGTTTTAAGAGTAAATCTTTTTCATCAAAACGTTTCGGCTCGCCGGGTGAGTTAATGGCATAAAAATACCACCGCAACGTATCAGTCCCGTATTTGGCAATCATATCCCATGGACTTACCACATTGCCTTTTGACTTTGACATCTTCTGGCCATTTTTGTCAAGCACATGACCAAGAGAGATAACATGCTTATATGGCGCCTGCTTGCCCAAGAGTGTCGCGACGACAAGGAGCGTATAAAACCATCCCCGCGTCTGATCAACGCCTTCGGAAATATAATCCGCAGGAAATGCAAACCCATCACCTCTGTCATTCTGAGCCAAAGGCGAAGAATCTCGTTTTTTCTGCATAAAAGATCCTTCGCTTCGCTCAGGATGACGAAGCATATCAAACGGATAGTGTGCTACTGCATACGGCATAGCGCCCGAATCAAACCACACGTCCGCCACTTCCGGCACGCGCTTCATGATTCCTTTACCGCATGCACTGCACGCAAAAATAAATGCATCCACAAATGGCCGGTGCAAATTAACTTC
This sequence comes from uncultured Candidatus Saccharibacteria bacterium, assembly GCA_964361015.1. Lineage (GTDB taxonomy): Bacteria > Patescibacteriota > Minisyncoccia > Sungbacterales > HO2-52-23 > CAYHZE01. The sequence continues at coordinate 6,968 of CAYHZE010000052.1, forward strand.
TCCGGTCTCATCGCGCGGTACAGTCACATACAACATTTCTATTATTTCGGCAAACCCTATAAAATCATTCTCGCGCTTGCCTGTGCGCAACATAACACTTTGTTCATTAGTAAATCCCCTGCCGCCAGCATATCCCATCCAAATCAGATACTCGTGACTGATCACAAGAATTTTTTTGCCATTGTATTTTTTTTCCGTCTCTTCAATAAAATCCAATACGCGACTGCGCACATCATTCAAATTTTCTCCCTCGGGCGGCCGCTTGATGAACTTTTCTTCCATTGAAGAAAAGTACGCATGATACTCACCTGCTTTCCTGCCATCCAGCACGCCCACATTGACCTCCGCAAGCCGCGCATCCGAATCAATGGGAATCTGAAGCATCTTACTTATTATTTCAGCCGTCTCCTGCGCGCGCAAAATAGGAGATGTGATAATCACATCAATATTTTTTTGTCTTAATTTTTTTGCCGCTTGCTCCACCTGCTTGCGTCCCCTAGGCGTAAGTTTATGTCCCACTCCTTTACTTGAGGTAATCCCGCGTATATTAGAAATCGCCTCGCCATGGCGCATAAAAAAATA
>CAYHZE010000053.1:0-7535 GCA_964361015.1 uncultured Candidatus Saccharibacteria bacterium
ATACAGTGCTCAATCGAATCGTAGATGGCCATTTGGCTGATAATGGAGAATTTCATCATCTTGTGCAGACTCATGGCCTCAACCGCCATTGGGGTGATGATTATTATCGTTCCACTGAAGGGAAGTATATCGGTATTTCCGCAGAATGGAATATATTTAAATTTTGGATTTCTATTATATATTCCCAGAGGCATGATGTTGCCAATGCCGCGTATTGGTTTAGCGAAGCGTGCAAAGGGATTATTGACGGAAAAATTTCCGAGGCATTTCAAAACGGAAAACCAAATGAACAAAACCCTTTAGCATGGGCGCATGCAATTGCTCTTATTGCATTTCAAAAACTTCCACCCGAACAGCAGAAAGAATTTGGCGAGTAAACTTCACGAACCTATATGGTGAAGCATTGCAAAAAAGAAAACAAAATCCCCCACATTGAGATGTGAGGGATATTTTTATTACTACCCTTGTTCTAAAAAAAGAAGCCCAAGTTGCGCGAGGCGCGAACTTGGGCTTGTAGGAGAAAGGAAACCAATGGGCAATGGGCAATGGGCAATGGTGGAACGTCTAAACGTTCAAAGAATTCACCATCGCCGGGAGGTCGGCGGCCGGGACGTCGTCGGTCTAATCGTAAGTGGGAAACCTGTCCAAAAAACTTTTCGGAGGGCTACGCATATGCATGACCTTGCTCCTTTAATTGGCCAAAATGAGGCAAAATACGGAAGTTCCCTTGAACACTCCGACTTAATAAGTCTAGCATAAGGGCATGGATCCTGTCAAGAGCATGGAGATCACCTCTTACGCGCCGCACTATCCTATTTAATTTTATTCTTTTCTTGTTTCTTTCTTCTCAAGCGCCAAACAAACCGAGTTAATGCAGTACCGGTTGCCACCTTTATCTTGCGGCCCGTCGTCAAATACATGGCCTAGATGCGCGCCGCAGTTTTTACATACTACCTCGGTTCTTTTCATGCCATAGTTGATATCTTCTTTCAATTCTATATTTTTAAGATTTACGGCTTCGGTAAAACTAGGCCAGCCAGTTCCAGAATCAAATTTGGCATCCGAAGAAAAAAGTTCATTGCCGCAAATCGCGCATGTGTACATACCCTTGTCGTGAGTCTCCACATACTTGCCTGTGAATGGCGCCTCTGTGCCTTTTTCGCGCGCAACGTGATATAGTTCCGCAGACAATTCTTCGTCTTTTTTTATATTTTCGTTATTAATATTTTGAGTCATATACGTTACTCCCAGAAAATAAGAATAATTGAAACTATACCAATAACAATGCCAGCTATTTGAATATGTGAAAGATGTTCTTTGTAAAAAATTATCCCAATCACTGATGCCAGTATGGCTGATGCAACCGAAAAAACAATAGCGCCTCTTGCCAGACCCGAACCATATCTCAATGCAATAAGCCACGAAGTATTGGCCAAAAGATAGGCAAAAAGAGATAATACCGCATAAAATAAAGAACGATTGCCCAATGACCATTCTTTAGCAAAAATATCGGCAACCATCTCAAAAAATATAAGTATTGAAAGTGGTATTATCCAGAACATGTTTGTGGTAATGAGGAATGACACCTGGGTGAAAAAAATATGCACTATTCATTAAAAACTCATCATTTCCCATGCGTTACCAAAAGACTTGCAAACGTTTCCTCCAACTTTTTTAATTTTGGATTGATAACAATCTGGCAGTACGGCTTTGATGTATTCTTACGATAATATTCACGATGATAATTTTCCGCATCATAAAAACGGTCTAAAAATTTTATTTCCGTAACAATCGGTTTGCCTTCCGGTGTTGACTCATTGAGTTGTTTAATAAACTCTCCTGCCTGCGTTTTCTGCTCATCGTCGGTGTATAAGATCATGGAACGATATTGAGTGCCAATATCATTGCCCTGCTGATTGGGCGTTGTCGGATCATGCGTTGCAAAAAATACAGTAAGTAAATCCTGATACCCGATTTGATCGGGATCGTATTCAATCTTGATAACTTCCGCATGTCCGGTCCTTCCGCTACTTACCTCTTCATACGTTGGGTTCTCGCCCACGCCTCCGGCATATCCGGGCATAATGGAAATCACCCCGCGCAATTCTTCAAACACTGCCTCGGCGCACCAAAAGCATCCGCCTCCGAATACGGCTATTTTTTTCTGAACGTTAAGCATAAAATATGCTACAATAAGACCGTAGAAAAATATCTCCCATGATGTCATTGCGAGCAAAGCGAAGCAATCTATAGCCTCAAGATAAAGATTGCTTCGTCGGAAACCTACCTGGCAATGACAATGTTCGTGTATTTTTCTACAGTCTCATAATAGTATCAAAAGGTCGTAAAAAAAATTTTCTCAACTATATGATGTCTCAAAAAAACTTTTTTCTAGTCACGACAATATTATTTCTATTCATAGCAGTCCTGCACATTCTGCGCCTTTTTTATGGATGGTCCGCAATAATTGGCGAATGGACACTCCCCATGTGGTTAAGTGCGGTAGCGCTAATCATTTCTGGATACCTGTCCTATCAAGGATTTTCTCTTATAAAAAAATAGAAAATATAACATATAGGACTTTTGCGTTTGATTCCTCCCCCAACATATAAGTGAGGGATAGAACTTGCTGTATATAATTTTTGCCCTCACCCATACCTCCCCTAACCCCTCCTCTATGAGGAGGGGAACAAGAAAATCTGCTTCCTCCCCTGAAGCAGGGGAGGCTAGGAGCGAGGTATGGGTGAGGCGCATCAATTTTTTCTTTAGATTCTTGCCCTCACTCTTACCTCCTTCTATGAGGAGGGGAATAAAGGTTAAACGCGAAAGTCTTAACGTATTCTCTTTATTTCTTCCTCCAATACTCCTCCTGCCGCACAAGCAATTTTTTTGCCAACAGCGGCTGACCCATGATCTCGTAAACCGCTTTTTCCATGCGCATGCTCTGGCTTCCTTTTACTAAAATTAAATCCCCTTCTTGAATCAAGGAATCAAGGGCTTTGCCGGCTTCTATCGGATCATCAAATCGCATTACTTGTTCGTGCGTAAGCACGCGCCCATCGCGCTCGGCGCCGCGCGTCATTGCTTCATCGGCAATAAATTTAGCCCGCGCTCCCACGGTAATCAGCATATCCGCGCATTGCGCAACCCTGTCTCCTATAGAACGGTGTGCCGCTTCTGCGTACGTGCCAATCTCAAGCATATCGCCTAATACCGCAATTTTACGCTTTCCCGGAAGCATTGCCAATGTCTCCAACGCCGCACGCATTGCTTCGGGTGAAGCATTGTACGTGTCGTCCAAAATAAAAGAATTTTTAATGCCTTTGAGCAGTCGCAGTCGGCCGGGAGGCGGTTCATAGCGGGCTAGACTTTCGGAAATTTCCACCATGTTTTTATTGAGCACAAGCCCAACCGCGGCCGTGGCGGCCGCGGCATAACACGCAGGCATTCCAAATACATGGTGAAGCCGCACCGGTACCGTGCTTCCATTATACTGCATTTTCATGGTAATGCCTTCGGGAACATCTCCTAATTTTTCATCTTTTGTGACACGCAATTCATAATGCACAATCCTCATATCCGCGTGTTCCTCAAAACCGTATGTCATCACATGCGCCTTTGTTTTTTCTTTCATGTCGTAAACCGCATAATCGTCATGGTTCAAAATCGCATATCCATCAACGGATAGCGCCTGCACCAGTTTTGCTTTTTCAGCGGCAAGAGCTTCCGCATCTTTAAAAAATTCCACATGCGCGGGTACATCGCCGATTGCGGTGACCACCGCGATATCGGGTCGTGCGATTGATATCAAATAATCCATATCACCGGGACGATCTACGCCATACTCAAGCACAAGGATTTCCGGATATTTCTTTGTCAAAAATATTAAACCAAGCCATATCTTTGCGAGCGCCCACACCCACGCAATTATATTTTTTCCTTGATGTTCAATACCTAAGACAGTAAGGGGTACACCGATCTCATTATTGAAATTCTTTTCGGCCGTACGCACGTGATGTGTAGATTTCAACACTTCAACAATAGCCATGCGCGTGGATGTCTTGCCCACGGATCCGGTCACCGCAATTACCATGGGCTTGTATTTCCGTATCACGCGCCGTGCTAATAAAGTAAGTAAATTTTGCAATATATTCTTCATGATTCTACTTCTCATCAGGCGGAATTTCATAATAATTTAATATAAACTGTGCAAGGTCATGAAAGGCCGGTGTAAGCGTATTTGCCGCAAATTTATTTCCTTTCGGATCCACCAACTCCAATAATATCAAAAATTTCGGATCAAAGGCGGGAGTATAACCTACAAATGTATGGACGAATCTGTCGGAATAACCTCTGCCATCGGTTTTCGGAATCTGCGCGGTACCTGTTTTGCCCGCGATAAAATATCCTTTGATACCTGCATGATTTTCAAAGCCGTTTCGCACGGCCCCCACCATCATTTTTGTCATTGCCTCTGCGGTTTGGGTAGATACCACGCGCCGGGCGATCGTGGGACGCTTTTCAACCGTGTTGCCGGAATCATCAACAATGCGGTCCACTATAGAGGGCTGCATGCGCACCCCGTGATTTGCGATTGCGGCAATTGCCATGGCGAGTTGGATTGGAGTAACGGCAATACCCTGGCCAAATGCGGCAGTTGCAAAATCAATATCTTTTTGCTTCGCAAGTGACGAGATATTGCCATTGATCTCGCCCACCAAATCAATGCCTGTTTTTTGGCCAAATCCAAACCGCTTTATATAATCAAGCTGTTTTTCTTTGCCAAGAAGTCGCGATACAAACACCATGCCCGTATTAAGAGAATTTTCAATAACCTGCGACATGGTCTGCAAACCATGTGCCAGCTCATCAAAATTTTTAATTGTATAGTTTCCAAATTTCACCAATCCGATATCGGTATAAGTGGTATCCGGCGTTACTACTTTCTCCTCAAGCGCCCCCGCCATGACAATCGGCTTCATGACCGATCCCATTTCATACACTGCCTGAACCGCAGGATTTAAAAATACGCTGAAGTTTTTTTCTTTTGAATAACTATTCGGATCAAACGCCGGATCATGGGCAAGCGCAATGATACGGCCGGTTGCAGGTTCCATAACTATAGCCAATCCTAACGGCGCTTGCCATTTTTCCCTTGACGCTTTAAGCACTTCTTCTGCCTTTAACTGGATATTATAATCAATCGCCGTATAGATACTTGATCCGTTTTTCGCAGGATGAATAATTTTCCGTCCCAACGCAAGCCAAAAACTTGATGCATCCTGATTTCTGTTATCAACCGCCCCTATTTCACCCGCCAATTCTTTTTCATAGTATTGTTCAAGTCCATACCGTCCTTGTTCCGTATCTTGTTCCTTGCTCACAAATCCCACAAGCTGGCTTGCAAGCGTGCTATGCGGATACGAACGCAATTTTTCTTCCTGAAGAAAAACACCGGGAATTTTTTTCTGATCAATGCGATCGGCCTTATCAAGTTCAACTTTTCGCGCGATCACTTCGTATTCGTCCTGCTTATTTGAAAATCTTTTCACAAGCATCTCTTTATCAATCCCGAATTCACCCGACAGATATGCCGCGGCGCTGTCCGCATCAACGACACCCTTGGGAGATACGATAAGCGTTTTGTAAATGCGATTTTCCGCCAATGGAACCGCTGATCCGTCTTTATCGCGCATGAAAATACTCCCGCGTCCGGGCGTAATATTTTCCACCGTCGTATGCTGTCTGGCGGCAAGATTGCTATAAAGGCGGTGACCGCTAATCTGCAATACAAAAAGCCTGCCAATCAACGCGATACACAATATACAAAAAAACAAGAGGACCAAATTCATCCGCCTTTGCAATAGAACATCAAACGGTTGCTTATATATATTCGTTTTACTCAAAAAATTGCACTATGGTTGATGAAAAAACATTATATAACCTCCCTTGTACTCGAAAAATATACCTATATATGAGACTGTAGAAGAATGCCCAGAAGTTGTCATTGCGAGGAGCAGTAGCGACGAAGCAATCTCAACCTTGAGGTTATAGATTGCTTCGCTACGCTCGCAATGACACCGTGGAAGATATTCTTCTACAGTCTCATATATATATTTTACTGATTGCTTTGATCTGATATATCTATCCGAGACACCGCTGTATCAGTAGGCAATATGTAACGCATGTCTGATATCTTCTGCATTGATTGGAGAACATCTGCATTGTTTCTTACAAATTCCGTTTGACGTTGCTGGAGATTGAGTTCCGCAATAATGTTTGATTCGGTTAAATCTTTCGCAACTGTTGATTGTTCCTGCAACGCGATCCCCAATCCGAAGATAAAATACATGGCGACAAGATATATGAGCGCCGCCACCACTATCCAGCAAAACGCAAAGCGTATCACCGATCTGTCATCATGCAATACAGAAAACACGTTTAAGAGGGGCGTACGCCTATCATTGTGTTGCAACCTATATGTCTTCTGCCGAATGTATAACGATGTTATCATAAAAAAAGAAAAAAATTCTATACCCTCATCAACGCCCTTAACTTTGCCGATCGCGCGCGGGGATTTTTTTGTATTTCTTCGTTTGACGCGGTGAGTACTTTCTTGTTTATCAATTGTACGATTCCCTTTTTTTCTTTCAAACGAAAAGTTTCTTTTACTATTCTATCTTCAAGCGAATGAAATGAAATCACGATCATCCTGCCTCCGCTCTTCAATAAATCAATTCCTTTTTCAAGTCCAATCCTTAACTCCCCCAATTCATCATTTACCGCAATACGCAAAGCTTGAAACATTCTTGTAGCCGGATGCAGTCTGCCATGCTGTGCACCCAAGGGAATTGCGTTTTTGATTACACGCACTAATTCAAACGTCGTTTCAATCGGCCTATGAGCGCGCTGGCGCACTATTGCTTCGGCAATAGTGCCCGCAAATCGTTCCTCTCCGTATTCCTTGCCAATGCGCGTAAGTTCTGCCAGTGACCAAGAATTTATAATTTTGCCTGCAGTCAAATCGGTCTTCTCCTGATCAAAACGCATATCAAGGAACTCATCGCGCAAAAATGAAAATCCTCTTCCGCTCTGGTCCACATGATATGAACTGAATCCGAGATCAAATAATATACCATTTACTTCGCCAAATCCGTAGGTAATTCCAAGATGGTCCAACTCTCTGTATGAATCGCAAATCGCAACAAGATTCTCCTGGACTGCAAATTTATTTTTAAGGCGGCTTATCAGCGCACAGTCGCGATCAATCCCAAAAAGCAACCCGCTCTCACCAATCCGATCAAGAATTTCTTTTGCGTGTCCCCCGCCGTTTACCGTGGCATCTATATAACGCTCACCCGGCTGTGGATTAAAAATTTCAAGAATTTCTTTCAGTAATACCGGCGTGTGGATAGTCTCTTCCATAAATTTGTATCATTCGCATGCATTCGTATATTGAGACTGTAGAAGAATATCTTCTACGGTGTCATTGCGAGCGTAGCGAAGCAATCTATAACCTCAAGGTTGAGATTGCT
>CAYHZE010000054.1:0-7364 GCA_964361015.1 uncultured Candidatus Saccharibacteria bacterium
GAGAGAGAGAGAGAGAGAGAGAGAGAGATTGCTTCGTCGGAAGCCTTCTCGCAATGACAGGGTTCGGGTATTTTTCTACAGTCTCAAGATACGCCTCTCTCTTCTACGTCCTCTGTTTTGAGATATTGAGAATAATTCCCGCCATACCCATGGTAATGACAAGCGATGTTCCTCCGTAACTGATAAAAGGGAGAGTAATGCCGGTAAGCGGCAGGAGGCCGGAAATCGCGGCCATATTGATGAATGCCTGCGTCATAATGGATACGGCAAGACCTGCGGCAAGAAGCTGTCCGAATATATCGGGAGCTTTTTTTGCAATATGGAGCGCTCGGAAAAAAAAGAATATAAAAAGCGCGGCAAGGGAAACGGCGCCGATAAAACCCATTTCTTCAGAAAAAATTGCAAAAATCGAATCGGTAATTGGTTCGGGTAAATAATTATATTTTTGCAGACTGCGGCCAAAACCCAAGCCCCAAAATCCACCCGATCCAATAGCAATGGAGGCTTGGTTGATCTGATATCCAAGACCTTTGATGTCATGCGTGGGATCAAAAAAGACAAGCAGGCGCGTGAGGCGATAGGATGAAAGTCGAATAAGAAAATAGAGTGCAACCGATCCGAACGCGAGCATACCGCCCATTTGGGACTTTTTTCCACCGCTCAAAAAATACATAATGCCCGCAGTAAATAAAATAAGGCTAAAAGTGCCAAAATCGGGCTGCATCATTAAAAAAACGCCAATGATTGAAATCATCAAGGCAAAGGGTATCACCCCGTAAGAAATACTGCGGATTTCTTTTCGGCGCGCATCAAGCCAGCTTGCAAGATAAATAATAAATCCAAATTTGAGTATCTCTGACGGTTGAAAATTAACAGGTCCGATCTTAAACCAACGCCGCGCGCCGCCAGCCATATAACTGAAATCGGGAATAAATATGAGAGCGAGCAGGATAAATGCAATAATAATAAGGGGAAGCGCAAGATGCTTCCAATAACGGTAGGGAATAAACTGACAAATAAAGAATGCCGCTACGGCTATAATGCCTCCTGGCACAAACTGACGAAATGCATAATAAGTCATTGAGCCGTAGTTTTTATATGAGATTGCTATTGACGCAGATGATAAAATCATAAATCCAGCCACAAAAAGCGCGCATGTCGCATATAAAAAAGGTTTGTCTATAGTCCTTTTTCGTATAGCCATATCAACATGATGGCGTTTGTGCGATTTAGTGGGCATGAAAAATAAAAAAATATAAATTCTATTTCAGGGATTTAACCGCGGCGACAAACTTGTCTCCTCGGTCAAATTCATTGGCAAACAATCCAAAACTCGCAGCTCCCGGACTTAATACTATGTAGTCCCCTTTTTTTGCCAATGTATGCGCCATGCTCACGGCTTGGCGCATTGATTCGGCTTTTTGCAATGAGCGCAATTTTTTTGAATTTTTTTTCTTTATCATTTCGTCAAGCAATTGATTCGTCGCCGTACCGGGAAGCAAGATAAGATGATCAACGGACACGTTAATTACGCGAGCCATTTCAAAAAATTGTAACTGCTTATCACTGCCCCCGGCGATTAATATAAGACAAAATTTTCCTGCCAACAACCGAAATCTTTTGATTGCCGCAATGCTTGCGTCCGGAATAGTTGCGGTGGTGTCATTGATAAAAAATACCCCCTTCGTGCGTCCTATAATTTCCTGTCTGCCCGGAAGGCCTCTAAATCCACGCAAGACTGAAATGATGACAGACTCCGGTACGTTCACATACGTTCCTACACCGATTGCAAGCGCCACCGATGATCGGTAATGAGAGCCTAAATGAGCATCAACAAGAGATACGAATTTTTTTGCAAGCCGCGGACATTTCATTTGCCCGGGAGATTTGGCAATAATTTTTTTAACCATATCATCAGATCCATTAGCAAAAAGCATATCACGAGGCGTTTGATACTTAAAAATCATTGCTTTCGCCGCCATGTAACTCTGCATGCTTCCATGCCGATTCAAATGATCGCGCAGTATATTGGTAAGTACGGCAATATGGGGACTTTTTCTTTTTGTTACTAATCCGTGATCCCATGAATCATGGGCAAGATCATCCAGTTGAAAACTGGAAAGTTCAAGCACAACATAATCGCGCGGTGTAGTGATATCCATGAAATCAAGGACTGATGTGCGGATATTGCCGCCCAAAAAAACCCGCGGACTCTCTTTGCCGCGATGCGTCTTAAAAAATGTTTCTAAAAATTTAAAAATCAAAAAACTCGTAGTGGATTTGCCGCGCGTACCCGTAACTCCTATAATGGTTGCAGGGCTCAAGCGTAAAAAAATACCCACATCAGTCGTAATGGGAATACCTTTGCCGCGCGCAAGGACAAGATAAGGGGATGCGGGCGCAACGCCGGGATTTTTGATGATAATATCCGCGCGAAGAAAATCTTGTTTCCGATGACCGCCTAGCACGTAACGAATTCCCTTGTATTTCTTCAGTTTTGTGATGGATTCTTTGAGCTCTCCTCGAGTGCGTAAGTCGGTAACAGTCACCAATGCCCCCTGCTTTACAAAAAAACGGGCAGTTCCCACTCCTCCGCCATGCAACCCCAAACCCATAATAAGAATTCTTTTTCCACAAACATTAAAACTCATGGCAGTTAGGATTTTTTTACTATTTTCCCGTATCGCGCATGCGCAATGGCTCCTTGCGCTACTGCTGGGTTTCCATTTATCAAAACCCAATCCATGCCAATCGCGTATTTATACGGATCGCGATAGGTATTGCGCTCCCTGAATAGTTTTGGATCAAATATGGCAATATCGGCAATATAATCTTTTACAAGAACGCCCCGATGACGCAGGTTTAATTTTTCCGCGGGAGCAGACGTAATTTTTTTTATTGCCTCCTGCGGAGTTATCAGCGCACGCTCATGGACAAAGCGATGCCAAAAATGAGCAAACGCCCCAAATGAACGAGGATGGATCAAATCACCGCTTTCAGATGCCGTGTCGGCGTATCCGGCGCTATCAGATGCAATAAACGAGTTTGGGTCCGCTATCTCTTTTTTTGTGTTTCGTATGGAGAGCGTTCTGCCAATGATTGATACGCGTCCTTGAGATGTGCGCACTAAGGCAAGTAGCGCTTCCTCGGTAGTGATGCCTCCATTCTCGGCAACTTCCTCAAGCGTTTTTCCCACGATATTTTTGATAGGCGAGGAAGTAATAAGAATTTTATTTGCATGAAGCGTATACGTTTTTAATGTGTCAATTATTTTTTTGCGTTCCGCCGGATCATCAATACGTTTAAAAAGTTCCGTAAAGCCGCCTTCCCGCGCCCATGCGGGAATCAGCAAATAAAGCGAGGATCCGGTCGCGGCGTACGGAGATATGTCAAAATTAATGTCAAGCCCGGATTCCCGCGCATGATGGATAATATCAAGCGCGGGCGTAAGCATGTGCCAGGATTTTCCTCCGATTGCTTTCAAGTGGCTTATCTGGATTGGCGCTCCGGTTTCGCGGCCAATGCGTACTACTTCGTTTACCGCCGCAAGAAGTCCCTTCCCTTCGGAGCGCAGATGTATCTTAAGTATACCGCCCTTTGCGCGGACAACATGGGCGATTTCAATCAATTCTTCAATGGAAGCTATTGCTTCGTGGCCGTAGGAAAGTCCCAATGAAAGCCCGAATGCGCCCTGATCCAACGCATTGGCAAGCAAAAATTTTACTTTTTCTCTCTCGCCTTGCGTAAGCGCGCGCACCGTACTGCCTATCACGCCGCGGCGCAAGCTCCCATAACCGGCAAAACTTCCAAAATTTATTCCCGGACGCAAGCGGTCAAGCTCTCCAAGATACTCTTCAAAGGTTGCCCAGTTAATATTAATTTCAGAAAGATCCGCCCACTTACTTATACTCTTGAGGGCATCGGGCGAACCAAGCGGAGCAAGGGAAGCGCCGCAGTTTCCCCCGATGGCGGTGGTAATTCCCTGCAGTAACATACTCTCAAGCCCCGGATACTTAAAAATAGTAAGATGCGTATCAGAATGATTGGTAATATCAATAAAGCCCGGAGTAACATATTTGCCGGTTGCGTCAATGGTAGTGGCGGCAGTCTCTTTCAATGGTCCGATTGCGGCGATCCTATCTCCGGTAATGCCGATATCCGTTTGCACAGGATCGCTCCCCCTGCCGTCATATACCATGCCTGATTTAATAATAGTGTCGTATGTTGCCATAGAGATAGTATATAAATAAAAAGCGTGTTTGGCAAAGATAGGATATTCATTATTTCTCATCAATAATATACATTGCCTACAAATATCTACGATCGTGACAATTTGTAGGCAATAAAAATTGATTTTATATAAAATTTCCCGACATTCGCGGGTATGCGAATGTCGGGAACATAAACTAAAACCTTACCATTTGAATTATCCACCAACTATAAACATCACACCCTACCTCCCAATCAACGCAACCGCTATGCCGACCATTGCCGTTACCATACTAATAACCCAAAATCGCATGGTCACTTTATATGGCGGCCAGCCAAGGGCTTCAAAATGATGGTGGATGGGCGCGATGAGAAACACTTTTTTCCCGCGAAAACGTTTTGATGCGAACTGAATGATATTTGATGTCACCTCAAGCATGAGCACAAAACCGATGATGGGTAGTACAATCACCGAATCTGTTAAAAATGCAACCACGGTAAGCGAGGTGGTAAGCCCGAGAATACCGGACTCGCCCATATAAAATCGGGCGGGCGGGATATTGAACCATAAAAACGCGAGCAGTGATCCGAGGATAACCGCGCAAAATGCGGCAATATCCACTTGGCCGCGAAAAAACGCAATGCCGCCGTATGCGGCAAAGGCGGATGCAAATACGCCTCCGGCAAGACCGTCAATGCCATCCACTACGCTTGAAGAAAAAAGAATGATCATGGCGGCGATGAAAAGCGGAATATACCATAGTCCGATGAATAGATCGCCATAGCCCGGTATATAAATGGCGCGCCATCCAAGTTTGTAATAAAACCAAAGCGCGCCGGAAAGGGCAATACAAAAAACGATAAAAAGCCGGTGGCGGAATTTCATTCCTCCGGCAACATATGTTCCTTTCCCAAGCACTTGCATCAAATCATCAGAAAGCCCAAGCAATGAAGCGGCAAGCAAGGTGAATATGGGAAGCCATGTTTGATTGCGTGAAAGAAAGTTGGCTTTTAATAAAAAAGTATTTTGTGTAATCTGCGCCAATCCCCAAAGCACAAGGGCGAGAGTTATAGTTGTAATCCAGATCAACGCCCCGCCCAAGCGAGGCACCCGCGTTTCGCGATCTTTATGCAGTGCCGCGAAAAGTGGCGTTTTACTGCCGTCCGGCGAATGCGTACGAACTTCTTTGCGCCAGAGTTTGTATTTGTACATATAGTGCGTGAGCGCGGGCGTAAGAAATATGGCAAATACAAAAGACAAGGCAAAAAGCCCGAACGATTTGATAAGATTTATAATGTAGACGGTTTGGGGGGTCATGATACTCTTTATTGCCTAGCGAGTGAGTGAAATGAAAAGCCATGCTTTTCATTTCCGAACGAGCGACGGCAACAAGCTTTCACCAAGCTTATTCCCCTCCTAATAGAGGATTTGATCTTTTATTCCCCTCTTAATATAGGGGAAGAAAATGAGATAATTGATTTATTAAAAATATATTAAAAATTTTCCTTGCTGTTCTCATCCTAACCAAATCCATCCTCAAGCCAACGGATCAATGTACGGCCATCTTCAAAACGATCATCGGATCCCAAAATAATAATCACTGCCGTACGATTGAATGTGAGCGGATATAAAAGAATCAATGTGCCTTTTGCCGCATCTGTTAAACCGGTTTTCCCTCCCATAAGCGCGGGAAATTCGGAAAGAAGCTGATTGGTTGCCGCGATATGATATGTGGTTCCGCCCAATGAACGAATGTTTGCCTCACTTGCGCGCGAGAAATCCCAAATCTCACGGTAGCTCCGCCATATATGGCTCACAAGACGAAATAAATCTTGCGCAGTAGTATAATGCCCAATGTCATCAAGTCCGGTGGGATTTTCAAATTGAGAATTTGCCATGCCAAGTTCACGCGCTTTTTGATTCGCCGCTTGTTTGAAAAGAAGGATCGCATCATCAAATGAAAAAGCTCCTCGTTTTCTTCCTATGGCTTCGGCAAGGGCAACTGCCGCATCGTTGGCTGATTCCACAACGGCAAAACGGATTGCATCATTACGGATGAACGCTTCTCCCGCCTTGACTTGGCTTTCTTTTTCTCCGGCTGTTTTAGCAAATGCCGAAAAAACAACCGGAGCATTCGGATCCAACTCCTCCATTGCCAGAAGCGAGGTAAGAATTTTCGTGAGACTTGCGGGGCGCATCTGTTGAGATGTCTTATGCTCCGCAAGCGGAGTTAAATCCCCTATCATTTGTACCAAATAGCTCTGTGCTCGTAGGGAAGGGGTAGGCGGCAGTGGACGAGGAGATGGTGTTTCCGAAGAGCGTGACAAATGCAATGCCTCCGCAGGCTGAATACGGGGCAAAACTATCGCGGGTTGCCGCTCGCTTCCGTCAAGATAGGAAACAAGCAGTAAGATAACGAGTCCAAAGATTGCTAAAAACGATACGAAATATTTATAAGGCGAAGCATCCTTCATTTAATTATGGGCAGTTGCGCTATCCAGTTTCTTTAATACTTCAACTGCTCTTTCCATTATACTATCTTTATCAAGATCATCTTCGTTTGATTGTTCGGGCAGTTTTACCGTAATATCCGGGTCAAGTCCTTTACCATCAATTTCAATCCCGTTGGGCGTAAGCCATTTTGCAATGGTCACTTTAAGCGAAGAAGATCCCGGCAAATCTTCCACTTCCTGAACCGATCCTTTGCCATAACTTTTTGCGCCAATAAGAGGAATTTGCCGCAAATCTCTCAATGCGCCGGCAAGAATCTCTGATGCAGATGCCGATCCTTCATTAATAATTACGACAGTCGGTATGCGCTCCAACAATCCGTAACCATTTGAGCGATATATCTCTTCACTCCCATCACTAAAACGCTCTTTGGCAATGACATCTCCAGCTGGCACAAACCAGCTTGCAATATCAACCGACACCGTTAAAAATCCTCCCGGATTGTTGCGTAGGTCCACGATAAGTTTTTTAGATCCGCTTGCATAAAACTCCCGCACGGCTTTACGAAATTCAAGTCCGGCATTTTCCGTGAACTGATGAAGTTGTATGACAAAAATTCCATCCTGTTTTTTTTCTGTCTCTACGATTTGAACATGAATAACATCGCGCGTCACCGTGTATTCTTTTGGTTTATCAAATCCGT
>CAYHZE010000055.1:0-7141 GCA_964361015.1 uncultured Candidatus Saccharibacteria bacterium
AAAGTCCACGTCACCGATTTTTGAAAAGGTGAGTGTTGCAATTAGAGTGCAAATTTAAGCTCACTCATACCACCCCTAACCCCTCCTAAGATAGGAGGGGAATAAGAAAATCAGATTCTGGTTCCTCCCCTAGCGTAGGGGAGGGAAGGTGTGAGTAATGGTGAGGCATATCAAGCTTTTCTTTAGGTTCTTGCACTCACTCATACCACCCCTAACCTCGCTCCTGTCATAGGAGGGGAATAAATACCCAGATGCGTAAGTCTCATACAAAAACAAAATCGGAACGCCGACACATTAAGAAAAAACGCCGTATATTTCCCATAAGCGGAAAAGGCGTTTTTCTTCTCGCCCGCCTGCGGGGAAATAAGGAGGGGAATAGAAAAAACTAAAGGCCATGTCTCCCATTATCCCACCTCCTTTTCAATATCCGATATTTCTTTGTTGATAATCAATTCGGCTTCATCAAGATTGTGCTTGAGTTTAATCAGCATATTTTCTTCTTCCATGGTGAGTTCACGTTTTGTTTTTGCTTTTTCTAACAGCTTCACATGTCCGTGAATCTCGTCTTTAAGAAAGTCAAATGCGCGGTGAACGGCATGCTCCGCTTCTCTTGCTTCTTTTTTAACTTTTCCTCTTATCACTCTTAATTTACGGAGCATAAGCATAAGCAAAAGTGCAAGTAAAAGCAGGAGTGCAAGGATAGAAATAACTGAACTCAAAAATTGAACGGTCATATTGCCGATTCTAAAAAACGCGGGATGTCCCACGGACACAAAATATATTTGCGTTGGCTCACTCATCGCCCCGCGCATGTCTTTGGCTTGAGCAAATATCCTGTATATCCCGGGTATCAGTTCTTCTCCGTAGAGAACAGACCAGTTACCCGCATCATCTACGGTTGTTTTTTGGCTTTTTATTTCTTTATTGTCTTCCTGCACAAAGAGGAGAACTTCGCCGTGAGAAGATGATGATCCCTTTACAATAAGCGCCTGACCGCTTTCAAGTTGACGGGGATATTCAGTAATGACGGGCGGAACAATCGGTTTGATGACAAATTCTTCAGACGCAGTGGTGATATTTCCTGCTCTATCATATGCCTGAACGAGGAGCGTTCTTTTACCTACTGTTTGTACAGGCAACACAAAGGGAGTCTTTCTTACTCCTTCTCTTGAGAGAGTAAAGAAATCGCCTTCCCCTATCTTGACCCTGTAGTAATCAATACCGGAAAGTTCATCAATCGCGGTAAATGTCGCGCTTGGCCGCGGATTATCAGTTTCTCTGCCATCAAGAAATATGATAGTAAAGGGATCCGGGGGCTTAGTGTCAATCTGGAATTTAAAGTGCGCTATCCCTCCCCATCCTGCGGCATTTTTAAAACGGACATGAATATACCATTCTCCATCCGGGACATCGAGAACCTCTTTATTGGCAATCGGAGGACTGTAAGAAACTATGGGAAGCGAACTGGGAAATTTTCCCACCAAAATCTGTACCGTTGTTGCATCTGCCGGGACGGTCCATGAAAATTTTGGATTAGAATCGTTATACCATTGTGCGGGATCAGGATTGGTAGAAGAAATAATACGCGGGGCAAGGGGAGCGCCTTGCGCATCTGAAGGACTCGTTAATGCCGATGCGCTTGGCCCAATGGCAAAAATCGCACTTCCGAGATTTTCCACGATATTGGTGCCTTTCCCATCATTTGCAAGTATTGATCCTGAATTAAAAGTTACCGGAGCATTGCCTGCTCCTTTTGTTTTGAATGTAATGGTAAGAATTTTCCCCGCGCTACCTGTGAATCCAGGATTTAATACAATCCCCTCAAGATTTATCGTTCCTCTTGAATTGGAAAATGATGGCTCCTGCACCCACAAATTCATGATAGAACCACTCTTGGATAAAGATGCCACCTCAAGCTTATCAGCCGGAAATGAAATAACGCCGTCTGCGGCATTCATTGCCTGATCAGCGCTTGATACCCGCACACTCACATTAAATGTCTGACCAATAGTGTAGGAACCTGTGGCTGGCGAAAAAGAAAGCGATGCGGCGTGCGCCGCTCCGGATATGCCGCTCAACAAGATAAAAGCAAATACAAAAGCAATAAGAAATTTTGAATTGAACGAATAACGCCAAAATAACCTCTCCGATGTCATTTTTATTTTCTCCGTTTTCTCCATACCATCTTCACAAAAAAATAACTAATCACTACTGCCCCCAGTATAATCCAAACAAGATAGCGTGCATATGGCGGAGAACTCTGCGGGACACGTGTTGCAATTCGTTCGTTGTCCGTTTTATCCACGGCCCGCACGAAAATAAAACGTGTAAGTCCCTGATCTTCCAAAACATACGGACTCTCCGCACGAATCCATGAAGAATCTTGCATAGAATTATCTTTTCGTTCCTGAATCTCATAATAATCAATACCTGATCCCTTATCCTGCGTTGCAAAAACAATAAACCATTTATTTCCAAAAAGATTTTGGTCGTGCGCGATCTCTAGCGTAAACGCTTCCGGCGGATCCCTATCTTCTTCTTGTTTGACAATGAACTCTGCGGATGAATTTGTCTGAGAAACAGTAAAGAAAAATTGATGTATTTGCATCGGCACTGCCGTCCCTAAGCCGTCATTGCGCAACACATTGTGTTCATGAATTTTGACAGCGCCGCTTCCGAGAGCTTTGGCTTGAAATATCATGCTAAAAATAAATCCGTTTCGCCCGAAATAACCTCCGGGCGTAATCCCGGAAAAACGAATCTGGCCAGTAGTGCTCTTTTTTGGCCGCTCAATCCAAAAATTGATAATGGAATTTCCATCTTGGATCTCTTTAAGCTCAAGCAACTCATGCGGGTAGAAGATTGTCCCTTCCATTGCATTTATGTTTTCTGTGTTTTCGGTATCAAGAAAAAATTCTACTGCAAATTCTTGTTCCATGCCAACCGTGATCTGCTCCGGGGTAAATGAAAGTATGGCGGCCCAAACTGAATGCGCCATTATCAGCAACATGCAAGGAATTATTATAGAAAAAATTATTGTATGTTTCGTAAAATACTTCATAGCTTTTTGACGATAATTTTATTCTACGATCTATCCTGTCCAGTAATATGCCATAATACTAAAATCAACCAACGTGATCTTTCCGTCGCCATTGAGCTTATCTTTTTCTCTTGATATGAATTCTGCGCTTAACGTCCTCTTATACCAATACGCAACAATGGAAAAATCAACCAAATTCACTTTGCAATCATTATTTAAATCCGCCCTTGCGGGACATTTGACAGAAGAGGCTGTAAGCACATTTTTCCCGCCTACCTTAAAAGTCACTGCCGGACCAAATGAACTGATTTCACTAGCAATGGCGGCTTTTGATTTGGTGATATGTTGGTCAAGAGAGAGAGGCGTAGTATCAAAATTGAAAAGGTAGATGCCATTGTTATCCGCTTTTACTTTTCCAAAAAATTCTTCCTCCGAATTAACTACAATCGTAATATCTCCCGCCGGAATGCTTTGTCCAAAAATAGCGATATTATCCCCTCGCTTTACTTCACTTTTATCAACCGTAATGGTCGGGGCAAGAAAAATTCCTCCTATATTGGTCATGGCGCCCGTGGTAAGTCCTATGGGAAATGTAACCGAACTGGAACGCCTCTGCTGATAATCTTCACTATAAAGCGAGAAAATATAATTACCCGCAGACAGGCTACTTAATTTAATAGTGAAATGAGCATCAGGGCCGGCAATAGTATTTACGGCTATTTGTGCATCTTTTAGAAGTGTTACGGTACTTCTTGGATACGCTCTTCCGCTGAAATTTACTTCCGTCGTGGGAGCGGGGGGAACGACATATACGCCCGAGGAACCTCCGCCTCCTCCACTCGGCGTCCCGCCGCCTCCACTAGAGTAAGCTGATTGGGCATAATAAGCAGATTGGGAATAGGCGGGCGCTACAGGCGTGCTTGATATTTCCGAAGAAGTGGCAATGGAATTTCCGAACGTATCTTCAGGACGTATGATAAAATAATACGCCGTGCCATTGGCTAAACCCGTACGCGTGGAGCTTGTCACGTTACCAAGAGAGCTGTAAGTATACGGCCCTCCTGCGGTAGTAGATTGTCCGACATTATAACCTGATACCGTCCACCCAAGTGCTCCGGTGACAGCCGCCCATGAAAGAGCAACTTGGGCATTACCGGCAGTAGCCGAGACTACCGGTGTGCTTACAAATGGGAAAAAAAGAAATCCTCCTTGTGCGCGAAAATCAGTTGCCGTGCTCGTCCCAATCCCCAACTGTGAAACTGAACTCCACAACTGGTAATCCGTCGATGTACCGAAACCTGCAGAAAAAAACATTGGATCTAGCACTCTAAAACTGGATGAAGTAAACTCATCGGCATAGACAAAATTAGTAAAGGTAACTACTGAAATAATGATCGCATAAATAAAATAACGCATTTGTTTTAGGACTTACGCGTATGCCTATTTGTCATTGCGAGGAGTCTCGAGCACGGGACGACGCAGTAATCTTACATTCCGAAATAGAGATTGCTACGTCAAAAACTTCCTCGCAATGACACGAGGAAAATGAGTTTCGTAATTCAAAAAAGGTTGATAATTTTTCCCGGTCTCAATTTATTCGTATATTTATTCCTCATTCGTATATTCGCGATTACTCCCTTCTACTGATTACCGATATTCAACGGAGCAACTTCCACAATTTTATTTTCTTTTTGGCGATATAATATCGCCTTGCGGGCGTTAGTATAAATTAATACCTTGTCTCCAATCTTTGCCTGTGCAAAAAATGGCTGATCTTTTAATCGCTCCAAATCGGTCACGGTTGCAACGGTGGGCTGTTCGCCTTCCGGCAACACAAGAATTTTCCCTACCATATCAACAATATCTTTCACTTCCTGTTCAAATATTTTCTGTGGATTTTGTTTTAAATCACTCCATTGTTTATAAAAATAAAAAGTAGCGCCCATAGTGGAGAATAACAATAAAAGAAAAATTCCTACGAATATTTTTTTTGTGCGATCTTGGATGGTGAACATAGTTCTTATCAGTTTAATAAATAAAATTAAAAAACTTGAAGCCCTTATTTATTCCCCTCCTGATAGAGGAGTGAGATTTAGGGATGGTAGGAGTACAGACGATTCACTTGATGCGGGAGGCAATATTTCCGGCGAAGAAGAAGCAGAAGATGGTGTGCTTGTTGCCAAAGGTAGTACTTCTGCCAAGGACGAAAAAGGAATTTCCAATGGTGTGCTTGTTGCCACTGGCGTTATAACGGGTTCAAGCGGTGCATCCAAAATAGAAGAAGAGAATGTTTTTGCTCCTTTGACCGCAAGCGCAATCCAACTGAACTGTATGTCCTGATGTATGGGATTTGCGAGCGTAATCGTAAATCCCTTGACGCTCTTTTTTGCAATGATAAACCTTATGTCCGATGCGAGCAAGGATTCTTCATCTTCTCCATCTTCCAAAGCGATTGACGCCATTACCACCGGCTGTTCAAGATATTCTTTTTCAAACACCACCTCAACGCGGTAACTTCCTTTTTTCACCGTCGCAAATCCCGCAGTATCGGTTGTAAAGTAAGGCCTGCCAAAAAATTCAACATCATTTGCTAAAGATAGTAATCCCGCGGATGAGCCAATATGATCAACGATTAATCCTCCTTTTAATATCGTGGCGCCTACAATCGTAATCCCCGAATCGGCATTCAGTATATCTTGGAAATCCAACGCGCCATTATGTTCTAATGCGACAATCCGCGCATCAAACGCCGCAGTAGTGGTAGCAAGAGTGTTAGCGATGGTTTGCGTAGTGGACGCAAGCGTCGCAGTCGTGGATGCGAGTGTATCAATACGGCCAATGAGTATAGTCAAGATAGGGGCATCTATTTCAGCCGCAATGACTTTCAGCGCGCGAAGTTCTGTAGTAGATGCGCTCCCCGCAACCGACAGTCCGCTCTCGACTTCAAGCATTTCTTTTATGCGCACGCCTCGCGCAAACTCCGTCGTACTTGCAAACGAAACCGCGCCAGTGAATGCTAAACCTTTCGCAATATGAGATACTGCTGATTCCGGCGTGGAGCTTGCGACCTGTTCAATTTTTCCTCCCAACGTCAGAATATGATCGGTTATAATCTCAAGTCCTGCAATCCGATTCGCGCTCACTGAATCCGCGGTAACTGCACCGGCAAAAAACGCATTGCCAGAACTATCAAATGACATTACCGGCGTAGATGTTGCAATCTCTTGCGTGGAGCTTGCCGATCCAAAACTAACCGAACGCGAAGATGATGCAATCCGCTCCAACACAAATTTCCCGCCATTAGTTAATTTCAATGTCATATTCTGTTCCACCGGTTCAATAACATTCGTTACCAATGTATCAGTTATAACTCGCGGTGTGATAATCTCAAGTCCTGCCACAGCACGATCCGTAAAAATTTCGGAAAGTAATGTAGAGGAAGCCGTAATATTTTTTTTCTGGCGCAACATCTGCGAGAAAATAGCCCGTCCCACATCCCAATCATCAGGAATCGCGTCAAGATCAAGACCGTCTTCTCTCATTGCCGTTTTCAACAAAGCGCCGGTTGAATATGAAGTATTCACCATCACAAATACTTTGCAGGTAGTACCCTCTTTACAATCCGCATCTTCAAGCGTTCGGCCAATAATAACTCCTGCCTTAATAGAGCGCATCGCAACTCCGGGCACGGAAGAAATAGTAAGCATGTCTCCCGCCATAATCTTTCCATTCTCCTCCGACACCTTGACCGGAACTCTTCCGGCAAGGGCAATGGGCTTTGCCGCTTTGCTTACACCAAGCAAATCACCACCCATTACTTCAAACGGCATAGTTGATACAACGCCAACTACACTCGCCCCCGGAACAGATTTCTCTAAAATTGCCGTTTTTTTAAGACCCGTTGCAAATGATTCATATTCCACAAACTCCTTGCTCACTGCCACTACATCTCCTGGCTCAACGCCTGCTTTTGTGTCATACCATTCCGCAAGGTCTGCCCCGCTTGCGGTGTAGGAAAATACCACGACTACGCCTCCTGCGCCGTCTCCTCCATTGGCATTAGTAGCACTATCTTCATTCGCTCCGCCGCCCCCGCCGGAA
>CAYHZE010000056.1:0-7133 GCA_964361015.1 uncultured Candidatus Saccharibacteria bacterium
CAACGCAAGCGTTACATTGAGATCGCTTGCCGCAGACCTAAAAAAAGGAACAAACTTCTGTTGCGCGCCATGCTGTTCGTACAGACCAATACTCCCCACGCCGGGCAGAATCCCAAACCAATTTGATATTAAAATAAAAATAAAAATAGTCGCGACAATCGGAAGATATTGTTCCGCGATTGCACGCGATCCCATCATACCCTCCATTAATCCCAAAAATTTTTCAACAATAATCTCGGCAATATTCTGAAGCGTCTTAGGAACTATGCTGACTGTACATGAAATCCGATACGCACCGTATACCAAAAGCGCCAATACAATCCATGTCATTATCAATGTATTGGTGACAGGAAATCCAAAAATACTAAACAATGTTTCCGCCGCAATTTCAATGTGTGGCATGTATCAAATGTAACAAAAAAGAGCCTGATTATCAAGCGGCTCGTTACAAAAAATTCCCAATCGTCATTCATCTTCTTGTCAAGACTTCATCCACCCGACGCAAAATAAAATGCCTCTCAAAGAGGCATCAGATAAGACTATAGATACTTATGTCGATCAATCCAGCACATTGATATCTATACGCCGCCATCCAAGGGGCTGTCCAGTGGGATTATCGCAGCTTTCCCATCGGATCATGGGCAGCGATTTTTGCGTTGCTTGCCAGACGTACCCTGATTTATTGCCATTGCCGTCGTTATACACAAACGGCATGTTGTAATAGACAAAATTCGCATCTTCCTGGGTGGTGGTATATTCCGGCTGTATGGTTGTAAACTGCGGATTGGCCGGATTGATGTTTGTCGCGAGCGTGCGGACCATGTCAATCAGCGCCCGATCTTTTTGATAATTATTTCCCGGGAATAAAATATTGAGGGTCGCTCCGTCCACAAACCCGTATACTGCATACCATCTATCTTTTTCAAACCACACTTGAGTTATGTCGGAAAACGATTCCCATCTGTTGTTCTGCCAGACGTATACGTATTGATAAATCCATTGAAGATTTGATGCTTTTGAGAGTGAGTGGCGAATACCGCTGTATTCAATGAATGCGGTTGAGGAGGGGGCATGTTCGGGGGCTGGAAAAACCGACCAACTGCCATGTGTAAGCGATAGGGTGCCCATCCTGTTCCGATCGTCAATGAACAGCGAGGGGCTGGAGTATTTCAGAGCATCGGTGATTGAGAGGGGGTTGTAGTAAGGGTCTTTGCCAAGCGTGAGTGAGTTGTTGCGCCTCATCTCAAAGTGGAGATGGGCGGCGGTGGGGTATAATCCATTGCCATCGCCAAGGCGCGCAATGGTGTCACCGATATACACAGGGTCGCCTGTTTTGAACCGTGCGGCTTGTCCGAGGATTTGTTTCCACACTCGCTATATGCTCATAGAGAATATAACGAGCGTTGCCATCGGGAAGCGGGTGCCTGATGAGGAGCCAGCCGCCATTGTCTTGGCTAGTGGGCGATCCTCCCATGTCGGCTTTCTCTACTATACCGTCAGCGACTGCGTAGAGTACTCCGCCAAAATCCGTGGAATTTCCGCACTGCCCATTCCAGTCTTCGGCAAGGTGGTACTTCGGGGGAAGAGGGTTCCCATACCGGTCTTTCAAATCCGTATTCAGATGCATGAATACCTGATCAGCGATTAGCTTATAGCCAATGAGGCCCCTCCGATCGCAATCAGCGCTCCAATGCTGATTTGTGTCATAGGGAAGCCGAAACACTCCGGCTGTTCCCGCATAGACGACACCGGAAAATACAAACACTCCCAACAGACCGAGCAGAAACGTGCTCGTCACTTTCATACGATCTTCCTTTCAAAGAGCGTTGAGAAACTTGGCATACCATGCCCCGACCACATGACAAGATATTTCTTATCATGCGGATGAGAGCATGGTGAGCGCTTTAGGT
Source organism: uncultured Candidatus Saccharibacteria bacterium (assembly GCA_964361015.1). Classification (GTDB taxonomy): domain Bacteria; phylum Patescibacteriota; class Minisyncoccia; order Sungbacterales; family HO2-52-23; genus CAYHZE01. The sequence continues at coordinate 1,911 of CAYHZE010000056.1, forward strand.
ATGATCTACGGTTCGTTTAGCCATCGAAATGATTTCAACATTTGCTCATAGATAGGTGGATTGTTTGACCTGTTGATGAAGTCAATCGCCCAGTTATCTGATCCGAATGTAACATTCCCGTAGGCACGTTTATCTTTCTCGCTATAAGGACCATCAGTCATGGCATCTGCGTTGTTGACGCGGAGCTTCTCAATCGGTAATCCCCCCCTCTCTGCTATAGTAAGAAGTCGTTCCTTCCAAGGTTCTTTGTAAACAAAAAGTCCCAATATGAAGTCGTTGAATATTGTTTTAGGAGCGAAGTATGTAACCATATATGGTCGGTCACCACTCTCACCCCCGTTTTTACTTTCCCATGCCCTCCAATCACCAGGATAATATATCTCAAAACCAACCTCCTTATTTTCATATCTATTCCAACCCAATGCCTCATATTCCTGCTTGGTAGTCCTAATTTCTCTAAACGGGACTTCATTAAGAATTTTTTCAATATCTATAGCAGGGGTCTTCTCCGGGCTTTCAGTGGCTAATCTGGTAGGACTAATGGTCAAATTGCTCACACGTGGTTTTACCTGATTCAAACTATTCATGTACCAAACTATACCAGTACCAAGAAGTATGGCACAAATCAGGATTATGACGATGGACACAATTCTTTTCTTCATGGTGCCGTCACCATATCAAACTGGCCTGTTTTGTCAATGCATGCATGCAATGATGAGACGCATATATTTGTCTCCTTTGAACTGATAACCAACATAGCACCCCCCCCAGTTTCTTGTCAAGACAAACATGGATTATTACAAATTAGCGGCATCCATCAAATACAGGGCGCTATTTCTCTATTCTCTTGCCATCATAAGAATATGTAGCATAATGGTCTTCTATCTTGCCATTTTCCAGAATCTGAAAAGTAGCGGCGTCTGCGTTGGGTATAGTCTTCCCACCCCGACCTAATGCCAGTAAGCCGGGGAAATTTTTTATTCTTAAAAAAATCAAAAAAACTAAAAACAAGTATGTCAGAGAAATGATTATGATATTCTTGCGATTGATGGGCATGAGCGCACGTTATTATAATAAAAATTCTGTCAATTATTCTGACCATGAATACGTCATAACAAAAAAGAGCCTGATTGCCAAGCTCTTTTTTGTTATCTTATTTATTGAGATACGCCTGATCCTTCCTGTCCCAACATTTTTGTGATGACCGCCATGGTTTAGTTCCGAATTTTTTATATATATACAGAGCCATAGCTTCGTTTCCGTCTTCCGTATACATGTCAATCCCCAGCTTTTCCGCCTCCTCTTCCCAATGGATTGAATTGATTTGATAGCGACCTATATCATAGGGATTGGCAGTACCCCTCAAAATAGTGCCGTCTTTCTTAAATTGCCGATCACGTGATTCGCAATAGGCAATCCGCGCGAACAAAAGAGGCAATTCAGACGATATCTGTTTTTGAGGCGGCAACGGAGACTTCGGAGCTTTCATAACAGATTGCGAGATATTTATTTGCGTTATATTTTTATCACTTATTGTTTCTCCTGCATTACTTCCGCCCAGTTGCGGCGACACCACGGTAGCCACAATCAAAGCAATCTTTAAATACGTATCAATAACACATTCATCACCGCATGATGCGTTGTGCCGACAGCTGCACGTTCCCCAAAGAAAATCAGTGCAAACTGGAAGGATATTCAAGTACATCCGTTGCGGATCGAATCTTCTCCAAAAACGGCCGAGTTGTTCATTGCCTTCATCCGCCGAAGGCGGACGGGCGACGCGTGAACGTTTAGCCCTTATCTCACCAAAAGGCAAGATGTGGGCGATATGAAGTGTTTAGCCCTAATGGAAAAAGATTTCAGAAGAGACCTCATGAACCAAGAGTATAGATATATATCTATTCTACGGCGGTATTCATGAGGAGTTACCTCCCCGATTTCTTCTATACAAAACTACCTTTTAACCGGTAGTTCTGAACGTAAGTATAGCGCCGATTGCACAAAAAGTCAAGCCTTCATAAAGGCGGGTTGCCACGTGTTTATCCATCAAAACCTCTCCTAATTTTTTGTCGGCCAGTTAGTTTTCATTGTTCAGTTCGTGTTATTGCTTTCCGTAACGCGTCCATTAGCTGTATCGTTTGAGAAAAAAGTTTCTCGCAATGTAGTATGTATTCCTGATCAAGAATAATCCTTTTCCTTTCACTATAACCCTCCGGTCTTAATGTTTGATTTGGTGGGTCGCCAACAGGAACGAAACTAATAGCTGAATGAGCAAATAGATTCCTAACTTTTCGAACTTCATCTAAATCCGCTAGCAATGTTTTACAATCTCTATCTTCAAGCAATTTATGTTGTGTTGAAAGCTTTTGAAAAATTCTATATTTATCACTTAATCTCAAAACTTTTATCACCTCATATAAAAACAGTGAGGAAAGATCGCTGATTTTTAGATCGGTTTTTACTTGATCGATTTTAAAAAGATGTTCTGGGAAAAATAAATGCCGTAGCAATGAATCGAGCACAAGCTCAATCTGGATACATACAGCCAGTATTCTCCCCCGAAGCTCTTTTATCTTTTCTCCGTGCTGATGCCACTCCTTACTCAAACGCTCGTCAATCATAATCTTTTCACCAGGCCCTAATTCAATCCACCCATCTACAATAGGTGGCTTCGCTTTCTTATTATCTTGATGTTTGGGTTTTTTACTCATATCTTCCTAATTTCTTTGTTGGATAGGTCATGTTTAATTCTTATAGAAATCTTCCACCGTCTTAAGGTAATCTTTAAGCTCAGACGGAAACTGATTTTTAGTTAAATTATTCAAGATGCTGATTGGGGAACAGTTTGAAACTTTCTTGCATATAGCCTTTCCATTCATATACTTGCGCCAGTCCGACAAGGCAATATTCTGCATATTTGTAACAATTGGGGTGTCCTGCCCAGCTTTCAAGAAATTTTTATGCCCGTTACTATTCGGGGTAAAATATTTTGCTAAATCGCGACATTTACTGGCAGCCGCATTCCTAAATTCATCACAAACGATAACTTGCTTTTGACTCCAAAAGTCATCAGTAAAATCTTCTGGTACTGCCAATACAGCAAAATTTTCTAGTTCTGCAACCGGAAGAAATTTGAACTCGTATGGATATAGTGCTGTTTTCTCAGGAGAGAATAATTTGTCCTCAATTAATGCTATTTGTTCATTAGTTAATCCATCGCGATCTAGTTGCCGAAATATCTTTGGCCTATATGTAGGATCGATTTTTTTCATCTGGAGCGCCCAGTGCTCAATGTTTTTTGTGGTAGAGCCATCTGAAGTAAAGATGGCTACATTGTTACCAAGCCATTTCTGCCATAAAGCAATGGTGGACTCTCCACCATCCTCACAGACAAATATCTTTTGAGGTTTCGTGTTGAGAATCCTTCTGTACTTTGTCTCAAAATCTGACCGTGCGGTTATTAATTCTTGCTCCCTTTTAAGAACATTCTGCACTGCGTTCTCTATCTCTTTAGAAAATTCAATTAGATGCAATTCCTCCGCAAGGGTTTTGTATTCATCAGAATCAACCTCAGCCACACAAAAAAGTTTTAGTTGCCTATCCTGGATTTCTTTTAGTGTTCGGATTTCTGTTAGGGGTTTTCGCGGATCTGGTTTGATGTATACGCGATAAAAAGCAACATCGGAGTTCTCATTCCTAAGATTAATGAAGGCAGGTGAGTGTGTTGTAATAAAAATCTGAGCATTTTTTTTGAAATTCTGTTTCAAGTCTTCCGCGATCTTCTGCACTTTTGAGTACTCAAGGGAATTTTCAGGTTCTTCAAACCCCCAGATGAAATGCCTCTTGGAAATTTTCTGACAAATATGTGCAAGGTAGTACATGAGGTAGGACATAAGCACTCCATCCCCAGAAGAAAAAAGATTCACATAAATATCTCGGTCTTTTTTCCCTCCTTTTGAACGTTCAACAACCTTGATACCTGTACGCACGTTAATTTCAACCGTTCCGAGTATATCAGTAATTTTTGAAGAAAGATTTGCGCTCGTCGGTAAACCAATAAATTTCTCAAAATCGACACTGATATCGCTAGATACGGAATTTAAAATTTCGGAGAGTTGGTCAATCGTGTTACGAAACTTGTTACCAGATTCATGTTCTATCAGTTTCTCAAAATGAAGGAAGAGGTTAGCAACAACCGCCCTGTCTCTTACTGCTGGAATATAAAAATATTCTACTTTGCCTATAAATGAGGTGAACTGCTTTAGCACATTTCCATCGCCTTTTTTTATTGCATTTTGGATTTTTTCCTTGGTTGACCCGTATTCTTGCTTTAAACCAACGCCTTTTTCAAAAGTTCTTTCAATCCAAAAGGGGTCCTTTAGGGCTGCGTCACCCTGCCCAGCAAAGTAGACTTTTATCCTCACTGCACGGCGACCTCCGGCATGACCGGTAAATGCCTGATTGTAATCTTTATCAAAATCAAAACCTCTCGTATTGTTATTAAAGAATAGATCGAGAGCCTTAAGCACATTAGATTTCCCAGAGTTATTTAGGCCAGAGAATATGGTTATATGATCAGCAGATATGTCTGCTCGAGCTATTGATCTGAAGCGCTCTATTTCTATTTTCTCTATTAGTTTCATATTTCTTTCTTTATCTCCTCTAAAATTTTGGCGATGTGGGATTCGGTTTTGGCGATTTCACTTCGACTTCGCTCAGTATAAACCTTTGGCATAAATGTTATTTTTCTTTTTCCAAAGCTAACCTAAGGGAAAATAACGCCTCTGACTTAAGCTTTGTTTTTGCCCACGCTTTCTGTTTCTCGGTGAGCAATTCACCCATGCCGGAAAGAATGTTACTGTCATCAAATTTTTCCATCACGTCTATACACTTTTTCAAAAAATCTGAATACGAAACACCCATACGATCCTCAACAATTTTCTTATTGACCGACCAATCGTGAGAAAGAAAAAACCAAACATCAAAAATATCACGATTCGTCTTACCGATCCGCTCAAACATAGCACACAACTTATGTGCGGCCATGTCTTCCTTGACCATTACCTGCATGGAGATACCGAGAAATGACTCTACCGAATATTTTGACCCAAACTCACGGCGATTGATTTCTACCTTAACATTTTGAGCATTTATATCCTTGTCGTCACAAGAGAGAACGTAGAGAAGATTGAATCTTTTTTTGCGCGCCTCTTTTAACGTACC
>CAYHZE010000057.1:0-7093 GCA_964361015.1 uncultured Candidatus Saccharibacteria bacterium
CCGCGCCATCGATTTTTGAAAAGGTGAGTGTTGCAATTAGAGTGCAAATTCAAGTCTCATGACAAATGTTGAGATTGTTTCCGCCATGCCATAATCTTTTTATGATCGCCGGAAAGAAGAACATGGGGTACGCGATATTTCTTTTTTTTCCATTCAAATATATCTGGACGCGTAAAGTTCGGTACTCCAACTCCGAAGCGATTCTCTTCAAGAGACTCTTCTTTACCCAAAACCCCCGCAATATGTCGTGCCACTGTGTCGATTATTACCATAATTGGCAATTCTCCACCAGTCAACACATACGGCCCGATTGAGATTTCTTGCATATTAAAAATCTTTTTTATTCGTTCATCAACTCCTTCATATCTTCCAGCGATCATAATAATCTGGTCATACTTTTTTGCCCACGCGGCCGCGCATGGCGCATCAAACTGTTTACCTGCGGCAGAACATAATATAATCGTATATCTTTTCTTTTTTGGAATTGATGTCATGGCACGCGCGAGCGGTTCTACTTTCAGCACCATCCCCGGTCCCCCGCCAAATGGCCTGTCATCAACTTTTTTGTGTTTATCTTTTGCAAACTTACGCAAATCGTGCACACGAATATCCACAAGTTTTTTCTCGCGCGCATGCTTGATTATTGATTCATTAAAATATGAATCAAACATATCGGAAAAAATGGTGATAATATCAAAACGCATATATTGACAATATATATCATATATGATATTTTGTCTATGTATGTGGTACCCTTAAAATTTGAAAGGAGATTGCAATGGCAGTTACAAAAGATGAAATTACTCGTTGTCTCAAGCAAGGTAAAGCAATGGGCGCAACGCATTTGATCGTAGTCTGCGATACATTTGACTGGGAAGATTATCCTGTCTTTGTCTTATCTTCTAAAAATGCCCAAAGCAAGGCGAGAGAATATGGAAGAAACGATTCAGATGGTCTTCCAACCTTTCCCAACAAAGATATGCAGAAAGTCATGGAAGTCTATTCCCTTTCACATGATTGGAATACCCAGCTCAATGAGTTTCGGGCTTTCCATTTTGACTAACTAAAGTGTAATCTCATTTCTCGTTAAGCCGTGTTGTAGTGAACACGACTTTTATATTTTTTCCAACCAAAAACCTCCATTTACGGAGGTTTTTGGTATCCTATTTTTATAGGATTAAAGTTTCAAATCATCAACAACATCGTCAATGTCCTTCATCGGGCGACTGTCATTCATCGGACGATCATCACCCATGCGCGGATTTGGACCGCGGCCGCCTTCCGGTTCCTCTATCTTCAAGTTCACGCGCGCATTATTTTTAATGCCAACGACCCGAAGAAGAGTACGGATTGCTTTCGCTGTCTGGCCATTGCGGCCAATGATCTTTCCCATGTCAGTAGGGTCAACTTTCAAAGTGAGCAGTACGCCCATTTCATCAACCTTACGTTCTGTTCTCACTGCATCGGGAACGTCAACAAGCGCTCTGATGAGGAAGTCAAGAAATTCTTGATCTTGAGTCATTTTTGCCATTATCTTCGCTGCCAACGTATCACCACCTGCTCTTAGAAAGCCGGAAAGCTATATGTGGACAGCTGCATCACTATATCAATGAGCTTATTATTATAAGCTCATCAAATCGTTCGACCTTTACATATCTTTATCATATATCCATACTACTCCTTTATTTCTAGAAAGTCAAGGTTTTGTTATGTAACCCCTCACACCTATGTCATTCCCGTGAAAACGGGAATCCAGACCCTCCTCTTATTTCCAAAGAGAATCTGGATTCCCGTTTTCACGGGAATGACAAAAGAGAAGAAAGATAAAGGGGAAGACCGGAGGTGTGAGGGGTTACTTTGTTATACTACCGGAAATAATGACGTAGTATCGGCCTTTCCCCCCTCTTTTGCCGAAGGCAATATAACGGCGCTAATCTTCTTATTTTGAGAAATCAGAAGATGATGAACTGATGGAGAGACTTGAGCGCCTTTTGAGATCCAATATGAAATACGCTCGTTTTTTAATACGGTTTGTTTTGTCTTAGGATGGTAAGACCCCAAAATCTCCTGCTGGCCGGACTGCGGTTTTGAACGCCGTTCGGTCAGTACCACACGAAAGGCAGGGTCATTCTTCCTTCCCACGCGCTGCATACGAATAGTTAACATAGTATGAAGTATAGATAAAAAAGATGCGTTGTCAAGAACCTTACCTCACCACCAACACCCCATGCTTAGCAAAAGGGTTATCACATCCATAGCCATAGTCTCCAGATATGGTAAATAGTTTTGATGTTTTAACAATGATGGAGTTTCGAGCTGGTACCATGATTTGAGAGCTCATATACCGTAGCGTATGAGGGATGGCATCATTGTTGATGATGGTAAAAGAGCTGTTCAGAGGGACGTTGTAGACAGTGGGATTGGGGACGCATGAGGTGATATCAAGTGCGAGCGCGGTTTTGGCAAGCTCGGCAACTGCTTGGGTATGTTTTGTTTTCTCTATCTCGGATGCGGAATGAAGAGGGACATTAAGTACTGCCTGCTCTTGAGGGGTGAGAGTTCGTATGGGAGTGGGAGTTGGTGAAGATGAGGAAGAGGGGGTGTCAATTGGATAATGATTCCCTTGGAATGGTGATGAGAAGTAGATAAGAAACACGATAAAAACCACTGTTATGACAAGGATGATGATGCGCATGGCGGTTGTTGTGGTCATAAGTGTGTGTTATGTTCTTGTGTTTGAGAATAAATGACAGTGTCCTAATCTCTACTTCGGCGGCACCTCTATAATTCTGGGAACTGGAGGAAGGCCGTAGGAGCTTTGAGCGTAGTAGCTACTTTGGGAGTAGTAGGAGGATTGGGAGTAGAGTGGCGGGTAGCTTGATTGAGCATAAGAGAGATTCACAAAATTAAACGTGAATGTTTTAGTTTCTCCCCTATTCAGAACTTGGGTTGGGTTTGGGGTGATGCCAGTAAAGACGGTGCCGCGAGGACCGCTTGGCAGACAGTGGGCAATCGTATAGGTGCCTATATTAACATCCAGATAGGCGAAGGATAAAGGGGAATGATCTATACAAAGACTTGGGCCGTAGGGACTGTCGGTGAATTGGGCGGTGAGTATGGGAGGACCTATGCGCCATGGTTGGCCGTTTAAGGTTGCATCCACTATGATGTTGCCTACTGATTTAAAGTTATAGGTGTAGGTGGTGGTTTCATTAGAAAATACTTCTTGGGTGTCTGATGGTGTGACGCTCGTGAGGAAAGAGCCTGGAGGACTAAAGCAGTAGGAAAAGGTAGAGAGACCGGGAGGGTATAGATTATCGCTAGGTAGTACGAATGCAGAGCAAGAAGGTTTCCCATTGTATCGCAAGGATAAGAATGGATCCCCATCTGATGACCATGCGACAGTATCAAGGGTAGCATGTATTGCTACTGTACCTGGTTTTTCCTCTGAACATTGCGCGGTGGAGCCGGTATTTGAACCTTCACAACTCCAATTCCATGTTTGACTTTCATTACTGTGGTTTATGCTTGAACCTGCGTCACAGAGGTAGTGAGTCGTGTTGCACAGTCCCTTGATTACTTGCAAACAGGCATTACTCAAACAAACATTACCTGCCGAGCAGTTAGACTGCGTACAAGGTTGATTAGGAGCGACGGCTTGTGTGCAAATGCCTCCGAGTGAATATTCTGTATACATACAACCAGTAAGCAAGCCATTATCAACAGAACATGTATTTGCTGGGGCAGTACACGCTCCTGAACAAGAGATTGTGGTATCACAGCTAGGGGGAGCGTAGGAGGATTGGGAGTAGTAGGAGGATTGGGAGTAGTAGGAGGATTGGGAGTAATAGCTACTCTGTGCATAATACGATGATTGGGAGTAGGGAGGTGGGGACAAGGGTACCGTCCAAGTAAATGGGTCATTCTCTTCCTCAACACAAGTCGCAGTTCTTCTACAAGGGTAACTCCATAATACCGACGCTTCCACCTTATAAGTTTTTCCAGGAAGGAAAAAACCCGAACACGTAAATGGTTGGAATTTTTCATGGTTACTAATCCAGTTCTCACACCCAGCGGATCCTGCTTCCATGTGAGATAGATCAAGTATCCACGTAGTTCTTGTCGGGACGTTAAAAACGGAACTCTCGGTCTCGCCCCAAACATAGACATGATTCCCAGCTCCAGTGGTAAATCCGGAAAGATTACCGGGATCGGCAGTAAAACCGCCCTGTCCCTGACCGGTGATCGTAAGGCTGTCGCTCGAAAGCAGTGGATTCAAACACGCATAGGGCGCGGCATGCCCGCAATGAGCTTGTGCGGTATGGGTAAAAGCCGCTATCGCGGCCGAGAATAATATACACACAATCACGAGTTGAGTGGATCGAAGTTTCATTGATTAGGGCTAGTGTCTTGAATTATTGGCGTGAGGGTGAGCACAACGGTAACGATCTCTTCGCTCTTTGCCGATGCAAACGGCTGCTCCATAAGCGAGATCCTCAAAAGCGACGGAGGACTACCCGGCAAAACAAATCCCAAATTCGTTTTTTGCGACGACACAAGGGCATTTTCTAATCCAATACTTTTAAAATATGCCACGTATGCCTCCAGTATGGTTGTCGTGCTCCGCCCTTCAATCCAATAACTCAAGTATATTTCGGAAGAAAAGCGTATATTTTTGAGATCTAAACTTTGTATCACATTCTTTTTTTCAAAAAATGGCAATGGTTTGGAAAGGCCGAAAGCGGTGAGTGCTTGATCTATCTCAAGAGGCACAACGCCTTGGGGAACAATTTTGGTTGCAGGATCAAACACTGTAGGTGTAGTAGGTTGAGGAATTGGCGTGCGTTTACCCCTGTACCAAAGCACTGATCCTAATAGAAAAATGAATAAGAGGGTAGAGAGGAGGATAAGGAGTATTTTTTTGAAAAATACTGAGGGCAGTTGTTCTTCAAAAGAATTGTTTATAGGTTCATTGACCATAAGGATGGAAGTAAAATAATTAGCATATGTTCATAATAAATCAATGCCTGATATTTTTCAAATAAGTTATGCCCATGCATTTTGGCATAAAAATTCCGATGTCTTTACAGACGCCGGAGTGGAAAACATGCGCCAAGGCATATGTGTCATTTTGTCATCCCGAGTAACATAGCCCCGGTTATCATCAATAATCCCCCAAGCACTTCCCAGACATGCAATGTTTCTTTAAGAAAAAGAACTCCTAAAATCGTTGCCACCACTACATGCAGAGATGATACTTGAGATGCAAATGAAAGTTTTTCCGCCCCGAGCGCATAAAGGAAAAAATATGTTCCCACAAAACCGCAAGCTCCCGCCAGTAAACTGAATATATATTCAAGGGCATGGTCGGAGAGCGAACTCATGGCGTATCTGCCAAAACCATAAAAGAAAATAACGCCTATCATAACGCCCGCGATTTGAGCCGCTTGGACAGACGGAGCATCCATGGCTATGCGGGCAATTTTTAATAAAAAATTTGCCAACCCCCACAATATCACGGCAACGAGAAGTGATAACATATGCACCTCGCCTGCATAAAGAACTGCATGAATGATACCATATTTTGGAGATGCGTTCAGCAACTCAAGATGCCGTAGGCAGATACATGGTAACTCCTGACACTCTTTAAAGTATAAAATAGTCTGCTTTGTAAAGACAGGTAAATGTGGATAACTTCGGTGGCGAAACATAAAAATAGTCCATAGAAAAAAGCCCGCTCATCTATTATAATGAGTCGGGCCTTTAGCCAAAAAAATTATTTCGCGTTTTGGAACAAAGTCACGTCATCCATTGTTAATTCAAGAGACTTGGCAAGTAAAGATACTATTTTTATAGCCGCAAGTTTCGGGAATACCGTATTCACGATTTCAAGCATACCTTCTAATAACTCTGGATTGGACGATTTAAGCCCATCAATCGTTTCAAATTTTCTCTGAAGTTCCTGAAGATCTTCTACCAAGTTTTCCAGACTCATTGCTTTCCCTTCCTTCTTGAATGTAAGTGGTGAGATAGTGCTTTATAGGTATTCCGAATGATATTAAAAATATCTCGGAGAACCTATGTCATGACATGATAGCATAAAACAAAAATTTTGTCACTAGTTGACATATTCTATTTTAATGATGATATATCCGCCGATATGATACACCGGCTACTGCGTATGCCCCCTACTGGCTTATCCCAACATCCTCGAAGAAATCAAAGAACGCTTATGTAGGGAGGTTATACGTCATGTATGTATAGTATGGATATCAGGAACAAACAACTCGCTCAACCCAGTTGACACGCTTAAGTTTTGCATCGTCAAATGTCGCAAGGCGCTCTGTTTTGGGATATTCACCCCGTTGAGTTTCTTTCGGGGCGCCCCATGCAATTACCTTGGACTCCACAGTTTCCATGGCAAACGTAATTGCGCGAATGAGATAACGAACTACAATCAAACGGTGGCGCACGTTTCTCACTTCTCTGAATGACTCATCAATAGTCAGACGACTGATGTCAGAAAGTAGTTGCGGCTTATACCCCATAAGTCTTATTTCGACGCAAGGGGCATCATAGTACTCAAACTCAACTCCCTGCACCAATTCCAATGACTCATTGTAGATATTACCTTTGGGTTCAATTGGTTCTTTGTATGCCAACTGATCCAGTTGTTTATTGAGGGCTGTTTGCAAAACTTTCAGATCAGCTTCTTCCTCAAGTAATCGCGCAAGACCAAAAGTTTGCGGCCGCGCGTAGTTACCGGAAATAATTGCTAAATCCGCCAGATCAAGCGTATATGCGCGCGTTGGGTCATAGCGCATGTTTGTTTTCACCACATATGCTTCTTTAAGAAGATCAAAGCTTGATTCACTCAATGTTGCCTCAAGCTTTGACATATGCAGATTGCCGTCAAGAATGACGTTGTATGTACGCCAAACTTGCTTATCTTCTGGCCTGCCGCCTCCCAAAGGAAGAACTTTTACATCTTTGAGGGTTCGCAAGCCAAAATTGAATCTGCTCGTATTGCTAGAATACCCGAGTACGCGCAATACCCTTGTATGCGGGTTTTCAATAACTCGGGGATCACGCA
>CAYHZE010000058.1:0-7068 GCA_964361015.1 uncultured Candidatus Saccharibacteria bacterium
GGTTCTCCGGTTCAACAAATACAAAATCGCCCCGATGTTCGTAGAGAAACATCAAGGGTTTTTTAACTATATTCGCTTCTTCAAATTGATCGCTCGGCTGGAACGTGAGGTCTTGCTGTTTGCCCGTAACGAGATTCCGGATTTTCGCTTGTACTACGGCTTTGCGCTGCTGCATACGGGAGAAGCTAGAATCAAGAACTTCAAACGGTACGCCGTCTTTGACAAAAAGCGTGCCTTTTTTTAATTCTGTATAGGTAAGCATGGGAATTAAATATAAAGAGAAAAACTAAAAAATCAAAATATATGTATTCGCTACGAAAATAATTACGCAGTAGGGCTAATGTTTTATAAAATAATCGCGTAGCGATTACGCCTATTTTTAGCTTTTCGTTTCAATTTTTGATTTTCCTATTGTGTGGATAACTCTTTCTTTCATTCTCATTACTTCCGCACTATAATATAGAAAAAGGAGAGCGTCAAATCCTGATGTAAGGATCAAAGGTCGATGCTCCCCCTGCGCGGTTTGTGGTTTTTTTAGTCTTTTATCAAAGATAATTCAAAGGTCTCGTATGCTTTTATTTATTATTTAATTTTTTGAAATTTATTCTATGACTATTCAAACATGGGGAGATATAATTTTTATTGCGCTTCAACAGGTATGGTCTTCCATTGCGTTGTTCGTTCCAATGCTGTTTGGAGCCCTGCTTATATTTTTTATCGGCCTTGTGATTGCCATTACGCTGGGACAGCTTGTTGAGCAAATTATCAGAGGGCTGAAAATCAATGATTTGTTAAAAAAGCTTGATCTTGAGAAAACTCTGGAAAAGGCGGGATGGAGAATGGATGCCGCGAGTTTTATGGGAGCGCTTGTCAAATGGTTCTTTGTGATTGTATTCTTGCTTGCTGCGGCTAACATTCTCGGACTTACCCAAGTGGGCGATTTTCTGCGTGATGTGCTTATGTATCTTCCGAATGTTATTATTGCCGCTCTTATTCTTATTATCGCGGCCATTGTCGCCGATCTGGTGGAAAAACTATTGCGCGGCAGTCTTATGGCAATGGGACGCGGCGCTCACTTTGCCGTCCCCTTGGTCCGGTGGTCAATTTGGATTTTTGCATTTATCGCGGCATTATTGCAATTAGGGATTGCGGTAACTCTTATCCAGACGTTTGTGACTGGTATTGTTGCGGCTATGGCAATCGCAACAGGTCTTGCATTCGGCCTTGGCGGTAAAGACGCCGCGGCGCAATTTATTGACAGAGTGAGAGGCGAGATAAGGCGTTAATATCTGCTTACTTTAGGAGTATATGCCCACACAAAACATCCCGCATTTGATGCGGGATGTTGTTGTATGTATTGACAAAAGTTGAAAAAAAGAGTATAATTATCATTATAGATAGATTTTCTATCTTTTTTCTTTTTGTGTTATGAAGAAAAAAAGAGTCTCAATATTATATATATACATCATGGCTTCCACCGCTCTGCTTGCGGTGATTTTTAGCGTGATTCCCTCGTACACGCAAGCCGCGCCTTTTTGTCCTCTTGAATCGGATACGCGAAGAACAATTGTTCGCTTTGACGGATCGGTTATTTCAGGTACGGGTGGCATTCAGGAAACAAGCGCTTTCGTGACATCTATTCCCGCAGGGTCATATGATATTACATTGGTATCTTATGATAGCCATAACGGGGAAGCGACTCAATCCGCGGAGCAATGGTTTTTATTTATAAAAAACAAAGCAGGGTCTCCTATTGGGTGGAGCCATGAGATTGGAGATCTTCCCGACGGCCAACAACTCCTTGCCCAAACAGTCAATGTGAATTATCGCGTGACAGAAGCAATTGCCGCGGTGACTGCGAGCCACACAATCGTATATGACTCGGGCCAGCATAGTATTATTCCTCTTTGCGCCGCGTTTGATCTGAAAGACGGCTCGCCATTGGTGACCACCGATGTTGCACAATCCATTGAAAGCGATAGAGCCCTGATTGAGGGTAATGTCAATCCAAACGGCACTTCAGACACAGTACGGTGGTTTGAGTGGGGCGCTACGCCTTTTCCATTGGGATCAAAGACTCAAGAAAGGCGTATTGCGGCTTCAGAGCATATAAGCGAAAGGATCATCGGACTTCAAAAAAATACCCAGTATTATTTCAGAGCCGCGGCGCGTAATGCCGCCAATACTTCTTATGGGCCGACATTGAGTTTCATTGCCGGAGGTAGCGCTGTTCAGACAAGCCCCTCACCTTCACCTTCGTCTTCTGCTTCTTATGTTCCGTCCTGCTCTTCATGTTTCGGTGGATCATCACAATCCATTCCACCTACGACATTTACTCAATTGCCCACATTTGTGGCGCCAACCACCGTAGTGCTTAACGGTCATGTGACTTCTGATACCCATGTGGGAACAAGCGTTTGGTTTGAATGGGGAAAAGACGCAAATTTAGGATTTGCCACTGCAAAAAAAAGCGCGGGACATGTGTCTTCGGCGGATTTTAGCGATAGCCTTACCGGACTTTCTCCCGATACATTTTATTATTTTCGCGCAGTAGCGGAAAATACTCAAGCGAGAAGTCATGGGGCGATACGTTTGTTTCGCACATTGCCGATACCGGTAAGCGAACCGGTGCGTATAATCCAGATATCACAAACTCCAACTCCGCGCGCCTCGATTATTTACAATCTTATCCCAACTCTTCGGACGCCAATAAGTTCATATAGCCAGGGTCTTGGTTTGGTTAGGATTGCGATTAAGCCATCGGACGAGGTGATTGAAGCGGGTGCCATAGTGCCATTTGAGATTACATTTGAAAATATATCAAACGATATACTTGACCATGCGGCACTGGCGATCATGCTCCCGCCTGAACTCGCATATCAAGATATATCCGGATCTCCTGCGGATATTGAAAAAAACATTTCAATAAATGGAACTCTTGATTTGATAAGCATACAGATCGGCGAGATTGCCACAGGCAAAAAGGGAAGTGTAACACTACACGCATTGCTTAAACCCGATACTATAGACAGAAAGATATTTACCATAAGTGCTGTCATAACTTATGAAGATCAAACGAACGGAAAGGGCGGGGAAGAAACAGCGTTTGCCATTAACACGGCGCGCGCGGATTCGGGTTTTGCCGCATTGCTTTTTGCCGGAGGATTATGGCTGTGGCTTTTGTTTGGCTTGTTGGGACTTTTGCTTTTGCTGTTAATTTTCTTTTTGCTCAAGCGGCGAAAAGATAAACAGGAAGAAAAGAAAAATAACTAAAAAATTGTTTTCGATTATTAGACAAAAAGCCACCATAAATCATATCATTTATGGTGGCTTTTTGTGATGTGCTTGGCGTATAGGCTATAAAATAATAAAAAACACGGTGCGCGATCATCATGATACGCGCACCGTTCAGACTAGCTAACTTATTCGGCGACGGCGAGTTTTGCTCGCCGTCGCGCCAATTCCTCACGCTCTTCCTGCGTGAGGAAAGTATCCGGAACACCTGTCAGGTTGCGGGACTGCAGGGGGGCTTTCCTTACCCCCCTGTAGTCGTACTCCGCGTTGGCTTCTTGCGAAGCCCGTCTTCGCGCGTACGCCTCGTCTGCGAGGCGTTGTCTCTCGCGTTCTTTCGCCTGAAGCGAGAGAAGTCCACAGACTACCAGCACGACTAGGACTATAAGTCCTAGCAAAGACGCGACAATTATACTAATCGGGTCCATTCCGGAAAAAAATTTGGTCATCCACGTCTCCTTGCTTCTTGTTGACTGAAAAGATCTTCTAATTTGTAATACCATTATATCATATATTTATTAAAAAGTCAAGTATTTGAGAATAAGCTTGGTGAATAATGCATATTTAAGCCTTTTACTGTCATTCCCAAGCCATATGCGGGAATCCAGATTAATGGGGGATTTTAAGAGGGTCTGGATCCTCGGGTCAAGCCTGAGGATGACAGAATATAGTGTTTCCGAATAGTGCCAGTCGGGGATGACAGAGAAAGGGCATTATTCACCAGACTCGAGAATGGTATGCCTATAGACAAAACACTATGAAACCGCACTCAGAAGGTAGATTTTAGCTTAATCTTGGTGCGTTTTCGGGATGTGATGTCTATACATGCTTGCATATTTTGATAAATAAAAAAGTGCATCGTTGTGATGCACATTGTTGCAGGAGCAATGTATGAGACTTACTTCTGGAGAAAATGATTGTTATATTCCAAGCTTCGTAGAATGCCAACTTGGAGTTTTGTATGAATTCGGCATGCCACGGCGTATCCAATAAGAAGGAGGACGCCAGAAGTTACGCAACCGAGAACAATCAATGTAAACCAATAATCACTGAAATAACGTAATAAGTCTTCCATATCTTATTTTTTTCTCTATCTTCAGAAAGAAGGTGGTCATGGTAAGAAACATTTCTTATGGCATCTTACATCTTATCTTGTGAGGAAGTCAAATAAGTATAGGATGCATACGAGCCCTTGACGGTTTTTGGGTTAGCGGCTATGATTGATTTTAATAATGTATATAATCACTCAATTACATTTTTCGGCGGCTCATGACTTTCCCCACTAAGCCAAGATTTCTGATATCTTGGTGGGGGATTGGGAGCCGCTTAGTACTCATACATAAGCGGTTTTTCTTTTATCTGAATAGCGAAAATGATGGCGGATATGTCGTTTTGAAACTTTTAAAATGACATATCCGGAATGATTTTTAAGGCAGTACGGATTGTAGTTTTACAATTCAATATAAAATAGGTAACTAAATTAGGTATCGAAATAAGTATTGTATTAAGTAAGCTATAAGAATCACAATTACGTTTTGGTTATGACGGGTTCACCCTCCCTACAGTGAGCGCATCTCGTTACTACTCGTTGCGAGACACGATAATTGTTGGGAGGGGGAACAAGGGCGTATGGTGGATGCCTTGGCTTCAAATGGCGATGAAGGACGTGGCGTGACTGCGATAAGCGTCGGGGAGGTGTCGAGCAACCTTTGATCCGGCGATGTCCGAATGGGGAAACCCCTTTGCGTGAACCGCATTGATCTGCCTGTATGTTTGGACTTTTGACTTGAGAAATAAAAAAATCCCACACTCTGTCTCTAAGACGTGAGTATGGGAAACTCCGGTGATCCCTCTGAATACTAAAAAGATCTTTCTCTTATTTCCTTGAGGATAATCTCTTTATCCTTTTTGTCTAGTTGTACCGGCATATTGCCGGTAGCACGGTGTTGAAGATAGGCTATGACAATGGCTTCCCAAGTCGCATTGGGGGAGCCAAAGAATATGTTGGAAATACGTTCTCTGGGAAAACTCCCGGAGACTACATCAGAAATGGGAGGTCTTTCTCCTCCTTCATATTCATTCATAAATGACCTCAAAGAATAAGTTAAAAAATAAGTTGTCGGTGAACTATAGTCTTATTATAAAAATAATAAGTATTATTTGTCAAGAGTCAAAACATACAGGCAGAGGCGAACCCGCTGAAGTAAAACATTTCAGTAAGCGGAGGAAAAGAAATCAACCCTTCGCTAAAGCTTCGGGTTGCAAGCTAAAACTAAAATCAAAACATGCATTATGTCTATATCTTATTATGCTCTGATATGACTTATTATGTTGGTCTGACAGAGAACATCAAAGCAAGACTGCAACAACATAACAATAAGATGTGCCGGTATACAAAAAGTAAGTTGCCGGTAAAATTAGCATGGTTTTGCGTCTTTGGCAGTAAGAAAAAAGCAGTAGAATTTGAACAATATCTGAAATCAGGTTCTGGCAATGCTTTTTTTAAGAAAAGACTTATATAGTTAATAAACTTGTATTCCGTAGCTTTAGCGGAGGAATATTCCCTTAGTAGCGGCGAGTGAAACGGGAACAGCCCAAACCAGCTTTTTTTGTTGATTTATCAATGGATAAGGTTGGGGTTGTAAGGTAGCGGCGTCAATTTATTTTGGGAACGCAAGAAGTTACAAGATTAGTAAAACGGTCCTGGAAAGGCCGGCCACAGAGGGTGATAGCCCCGTATGCGAAAATCATTGTATGCGTTCTGCTGCTATTCTTGAGTACTGCCCCGTACGGAGACTGGGCAGGAAACCGCCAGGACTAGTCTGGCAAGGCTAAATACATTTGAAGACCGATAGTGAACAAGTACCGTGAGGGAAAGGTGAAAAGCAGCCCGGTGAGGGCGGTGAAATAGTACCTGAAACCATATGCTTACAAGGAGTGGGAGCGTGCTTCGCACACAGTTTATAAGATAAGTTTATAAGTTATTAGTTTTAAGTTTATAAGTTTAGAAACTTATCAACTTAAGAGCGAGCGATAGCGAGCAAAACTTATAACTTGGTTTATAACTTGCGCGCGGAGCGCGTGACCGCGTGCCTATTGAAGAATGAGCCAACGAGTTTTTGGATTTTACTCGTCTAAGCGGGTAATTCCGCGCAGGCAAAGGGAAACCGAGTGTGAATAGCGCGTATCTTTCAGTTTCAAGTTTATAAGTTTGTAAGTTAATAAGGTAAAAACTTATCAACTTATAGTCCCGCGTTTCGCGGGACGGAACTTATAAACTTGAAAACTGATTGAAGGTAGAATTCAAAGGACCCGAAACCAGGTGAGCTTGCCATGGGCAGGGTGAACTTTGGGTAACACCAAAGGGAGGCCCGAACCGGTAGGTCGTACAACGCCTTCGGATGACCTGTGGTAAGGAGTGAAAAGCTAATCGAACCTGGAAATAGCTGGTTCTCTGCGAAATAGCTTTAGGGCTAGCCCCGGATAATGTCTGTCGGGAGGTAAAGCTACTGGATGGTCTGTAATTGCCGAAAGGCAGGCAGACCAACCAAACTCTGAATGCCCGGCAGTCCGGTACCTATTTTTGGAATTTTTGACAAAAAAAAGAGGCCGTGCGCAACGCGTCTACGCACGGCCAAATATATACGATCACTTTCCCTACACGCATTTCGGGAAAGTGAAAGTCCGGAGAGGTTTTTTGAAGCGGAGCTACTGTAGCCTCTTATTCTCAAGAAATCATCGGAGTACATCGTTGCCAAGATTGATATTTACGACATC
>CAYHZE010000059.1:0-1582 GCA_964361015.1 uncultured Candidatus Saccharibacteria bacterium
TTGATGTTTCTCTACGAACATCGGGGCGATTTTGTATTTGTTGAACCGGAGAACCGCCAAAAACGCTTTACTCTTGCAGTAGATCAGCTTGGAGACACTAAAAAATGGCTTAAGCCGAATACGCCGATTACCGCGCTTTTTTTTGACGAAAAACTCCTTAATTTCGTTGTTCCCATTAAAATGGACTTCAAAGTCACTGAAGCCGCACCCGGCATACAAGGCGATCGGGCAACGTCGGGCAATAAATCAGCCACCATTGAGACCGGTGCTGTAATCCAAGTGCCTCTGTTTATCAATACCGGTGATACGATCCGCATTAACACGGAAACAGGCACTTACACCGAACGCGTAGAAAAATCTTAATATACCCAAAAGCAATAGGATTGCGAATGTTTTCGGGTATATACCCACGGCACTCGGAGAAAATAAAACTGGTGTTTCATTTTCTCCTCGCTTGTGGTTATATGGTTATAAACTTATTTTCTTAATAATTATATGTTTAAAAAACAAAATTGGTTAGATGAAAATTCTCAATTACGCATTGATAAAATTATAAAAATAGTAGTCGGACTATTTATTTTTCTTGTTTTTGTATTAGGATCTTTTGGTACTATATCAGCAGGCGAACGCGGTGTTAAAACTCGACTTGGTGCAATTTCCGGGGTAGTAGACCCGGGACTTTATTTCAAACTCCCATTCATAGAGCATGTAGAAAGAATGGAAGTGAAAACTCGCACCGTTAATTACGATAAAGGCGGCGATAACGGCGATGACAAACCGACTCTTGATAATTTATTCGGCGCCTCAAAAGACTTGCAAGATGTTGCAATTGGTGTGGTGGTAAATTACCATATCAACCCTGAAAAAGTAGACTTGATTTACTCCCAATACCGATCCGTTGAAAACTACGAATCAAACGTGATTGAGCCGATGATTAGAGAAACGGTCAAATCAACATCAGCGCAATATACCGCAGAAGAACTCGTCACTAAACGCGCAGAGTTCGGTGATAAAGTTAATTTAATACTTTCTGAACGCTTTAGTACTAAAGATGCCATATTAGAAAGATTTAGTGTAACAAATTTTGAATTTTCCAAAGAATTTACAAAATCCATTGAAAGTAAAGTTACAGCAGTTCAAAACGCCGAAGCCGCTAAAAATAAACTTGAACAAATAAAATTTGAAGCGCAACAAACGATTGAGACCGCAAAGGCACAAGCCGAATCAATTCGTATACAAGCGCAAGCAATTACGTCGCAAGGTGGTGCGGATTATGTAAAATTAAAAGCCATCGAAAAGTGGAATGGAACAGTACCGCAAACTATGATCCCGGGTGCATCTATACCATTTATTGATCTTAAAAATTAGAGACATTCAAATGCGGAGTTAGAGATAACGTTGCATACAATTCCTAAACTCAATATAAAACGGTTGCCAATTCAAAACCCGATTGTTCTTTTACGAGCAATCGGGTTTTCCCTCCTCTTTGCATACAAACAACACAAAACCCCGTTTTGCGGGGCTTTGCGTCGGACAAATTGGAGTTAGAAAGAAACCCGAAGATCTCTTCATAACACTCACA
>CAYHZE010000059.1:1682-6815 GCA_964361015.1 uncultured Candidatus Saccharibacteria bacterium
CGTCGGACAAATTGGAGTTAGAAAGAAACCCGAAGATCTCTTCATAACACTCACACTCTATTTGTAGCAAATAATAAGAAAGTTGTCAAGAGGACTTATCCACAGAAAATAATAACTATCTTATAGGCCTGGCGGTCACGTTTTTGTGGTACTTTTTCATGTTTTCTTGTGTTATAATATGCGGAGGATTGATATGAATACACGCAAAAAAATACTCCTTTGCATTACGCAATCAACGGCAGGCGGAGCCCAGCAATATGTATATGATCTTGCAGTGCATCTGCCGCCGGACCAATTTGAGGTTGTTATTGTCGCGGGGGGATCGGGTCCGCTTATTAAACGTGCGCAAGAAAAAGGCATCCGTGCCATTCCCGTGTCCGGCCTTGATCGCGATATTTCTCTTGTCCATGAACTGCAAGCTTTTTTTAATCTTACAAAAATTTTTATCAAAGAAAAGCCAGACATCATCCATCTCAATAGCAGTAAAATGGGCACTCTAGGAGTATGCGCCGCCGCAATAGCGCAACTGCTTACTCTCAATTTCAAATCCCGCATTATATTTACCGTCCACGGATGGGGATTTCGGGAAGATAGAAATACGCCGCAACGCATGGCGATTTTTGGCATGTCATGGATCGCCGCGCGTTTTCATCACCATACGATCACCATCAATTCGGCGGATCATAAAGATACCCGCGCGTTTATCCCGCATAAAAAAATCTCAATGATTCCGCTGGGCTTGGAAAAAATAGAATTTATGGAACGCGATAACGCAAGAGAATTTTTTTCCCGGAACAATCCCTCGATAAAAAACAAATTTCTTATCGGTGTGACCGCCGAACTCACGAAAAATAAGGGTATTTCTTATCTCTTGCAGGCGCTCCGTCTTCTGAAAGATTCACCGGCCGCAAATCCTATTGAAGTACATACGGTTATCATGGGTGAAGGTAAGGAGCGTCAGCATCTTGAAACGCAGAGGCAAATGCTTGGACTCGTAAATGATACATCTATTATTGGATTTGTACCGGAAGCAAAACAATATCTCAAAGCATTTGATGCATTTGTGCTTCCTTCTGTCAAAGAAGGTCTGCCTTACGCCGCGATGGAGGCGATGGGTGCCGGACTTCCGATCGTGGCATCAGATGTCGGTGGGATTCCGGATCTCGTGTCCCCCCATACCACCGGTTTACTTACCCGCGCGAAAGACCCTCACGCCCTTGCGCGACACATACGAAACATCATAGATAATGAAGACGGCCGCCGCGCAATGGGAATATGCGCGCAGGAAAAAATCGCACGATCTCATTCGCTGGAACAAATGATCACCTCAACCGCCAATCTCTACCATGAACTTACGCAACCGTATCAATAAAAAAGTCCTCCTTATTTTTATAGGAGATATTATTATTTTTTACACGGCGCTTTACCTGGCGCTCGTTATTCGTTATGGATCAAATCTTACAAGTGGCATCGTGAGTACGCATATGACTTCATTTGGCATAATCTTCGCGTTATGGCTCATTATCTTTGGCGCATCAGGTTTCTATGATTTGCGGTCAATGAAAAATGAAAAAGTGTTTCTCTATCGCCTCATGCGTGTGATGATCACGAATACTATTACCGCAATCACCCTCTTCTACCTCTTTCCATTTGAAATTGAACCGCGGCGGAATCTTTTTATTATCGCAGGTTTTGCCGTCATCGGCATTTTTATATGGCGATATTTTTTTAATCTTCTTATTATCCGCACTGCTGTTACGCGCGTTATTTTTATGGGATTTAATGCCGAAATGGTCGCTCTGGCCGGCTTTCTGCTCAACCATCCACAACTTGGACACAAGCCCGTATGTTTTATTTCAAACCATGAACAACCGCTTATTCTTCCATCAGATATTCGTCATATCCCCCTTAACAATCCCCAACTTTCTCGCGCAATCAAAGACACGAAACCCGATATGATCATCATATCCCCCGAGATGAAAGGAAATAAAATGACCGTAAACATTTTGCTTTCCCTTATCCCCCTCGGCATTGGCGTAGCAGAATTTCCCGCTTTCCATGAAGCCATGACGGGCAAAATTCCCCTCTCACTGATTGAAGAAATATGGTTTCTAGAAAATCTTATTGGCATTAAAAAACGCTCGTATGAATTTCTCAAACGCTTGTTTGATATGTTGTCTTCATTATTAGTGGGTTTTGTCACACTTATCTTTTTGCCATTTATCGCCCTTGCGATTAAGTTTGACTCTTCCGGCCCTATTTTTTTCCGCCAAACGCGCGTGGGGCGGCACGGCAAATTATTCACGCTTATCAAGTTCCGATCAATGATAGCCAATGCCGATAGTTTAAGCGGACTCAAAATACACGGACAGCAAGAAGACCCGCGCCAAACGCGCATCGGTAGCATAATGCGCAAAACATATCTTGACGAGCTTCCGCAAATCATCAACATATTGCGAGGCGAAATGTCATTTATTGGCCCGCGTCCCGAACGCCCGGAGTATGTTCATGAACTTAAACAAAAAATTCCTTTTTACGAAACGCGATTTTTGGTTCCGCCCGGCATTACCGGATGGGCGCAAGTCAATATGGAAAACGACGCATCCGTGGAAGACGCGCCGGAAAAACTGCAATATGATCTTTATTATATTAAAAACCGCATGCTTATTCTTGATCTGCTTATCGCGCTCCGCACGCTGTCAGCGATTGTGCGGAGGCTGGGACGCTGACAAAAATAGAGTTATAATCTTCCATGCATTATTTTATTTCTCCCCGTACATAGCGAGGAGGTTAGGAGGTATATGGATGGAAGCGTATCAACTTTTTCTTTAGGTTTTTGCCCTCACTCCTACCACCCCTAACCCCTCCTAAAATAGGAGGGGAAATAGAAAATGCTCTCCCAAAATGGGAGAGCATAATTATTGGGAGAGAGAAACAGCACGACTCCTCATTATCTACAACAACGATTCCCTATCACGACGATCGTAATACGCAAGCAGTTCCGCGCATGAACGAATATCGCCTTTGTCATGATAGACAAAAAGCCGGCCAAATTCTGAAATCACAAGTTCAAACAAGTCACCCTCAACAACGCCTTGGGAATGTTTGAATCTTCCCATCCATTCGGGATGACCGGGTAGATTAAAGACCCACAATCCTGCCTTGTTGCGATTAAGCAGGCTTATCAATGTCGAACTTGCTCTGATCTGGTGAAAAAAAGGAGCGCAAACAATAATTGTTTTCCATTGCTTGACGCAGGAATGATATATAAGAGCTTTTCCTTCAGTATAGGTATTTAATCTGTCACGGTCCTGGGGAAGAAGATCTATGGGAACAATGACTGTTTCGTCCACTCCATGTCCGATGAGCAGATCACGGCAAAACTCAAAACCGCAGTACCCATAATCCGTGCTTCCCCGAAGAACAGCAACAACCGGAATATTCTTATGCGCAAGCCAATACATCGCCGCTATTGCCAAACCTTGATCTTGAGTATCTTGCGTTCCTCCTACGCAGTAGATCGTATCAACGTGTCCGGTGGGCGGTAACCAATCACCCATGACGCGCCGCTTGAGGGCTATCAACTCATCTGGATTCGTAGTAAAGAACTTGGTGAGCGCTGAAAGATCCGATGACATCCGCAACTCCTTTGCAAAGACAAATGCTGACTCTCTTTCTATCTGTTTTCATACAAAATCTATTTTAACATATAAATAATATGCTGTCAAATTTCTAATTGACATACACTCCATTCCTGTGATATTATAAATATGTCCATTGACAATCCTTTTGGAAAGGGAATCCTATGAATACCACATTGGAATCATTCCTATCATTGGCAGAAGCTATGATAAAACAGGCGAAGAATGATCTGATATCGGAAGACGAACGCCTCGTCTTGCGCGCGGCAAAATATTTTTTCCTTAAACCCACGCAAGACGACTATGATGATTTAATGAAATTCGCGGGCCTCTGTGCCGCAACAGAAATCAATAGCGATGTGGCGGTCAAAGCGATCTTTGATGAACTTCTCCCTCATCAACAAGAACATATACGCAGTCTCCTGCAACATGAGGGTTATCATGTTGGGCCAAAAAAATCCCTTCCTGTGAAATAAAAAATCTTCAACAAATAAGCCGCGTTCATCCAAACGCGACTTATTATTTTTTATTAAGAAATCTTTATACCAGTCCATGTAACTTCTTCAATTCACGAATCCCCTCTTCAAATGTTACATGAGGCTCCCAGCCGAGAAGTTCTTTTGCTTTTGAGTTGTCGGCCAATGTCTCATGGGTCTCTCCTTGACGGGGATCAACGAATTTCCATTTGCCGCCGATCATATCTGCGATTTGCAACATGCTGTAATTCGTCCCTGTTCCAATATTGATAATCTCTCCTTTGCCTACATTTAGAGATTCCATCGCAAGAAGATTTGCCCGCGCCGTGTCATATACATGCGTGAAATCACGAAGTTGATTTAGTTCTTCACACAAATAAAAAATGACGTTTCAATAACGTCATTATGACAATTCGTTCTAACACGATTCATACTCTTGGCATGGATATCAAGGAGAATATATGTTGTATGTCTTACGAAATAACCGAGTAAACCCACAAGCTTTCATGCGAATCAACATATCAGAGTCCTGCGGAGCTTCTAGGGGGTAAGGACGAAATTTTCTTCCCTCCTCATATCCCTCTGGATCCACATAGATAACCTTCAAGCCTTGATTGCGCGCCGCTTCCGCTACTCGCCGCCTATCTGCATGCGCACCTACAACGAGTAATGATTTTGCCTCTGGATGAAAATCTATCTTTGGCACAAGCCGTGTTGTTGTATACTCGCGGATATATCGCTCCGAAAGACCGACCAGCGTCGCAAATCCATCAAAATTATTTGTGATAACTGGCTCGATGATCATTGAGCGATCATGCAATTCTCTAAGCAATAAATAAAAATCAGTTGGCGGCGCCGTAAGTGCATGGAGATACGGGAGAGAAGCTCTTCGGTAGAAATTCTCTGGATCACGAAACACATCTTCAATGATGTGATCTTGACGCGGATCAAGGATAAATGTCCGCTATAGGCCATAGGAAACTGTTACCATAATCGGCAAATTAATTTTGTGCTTT
>CAYHZE010000060.1:0-6552 GCA_964361015.1 uncultured Candidatus Saccharibacteria bacterium
CAATTAGCGGCCATGGAGCGCGTGCGAATTGCGGAAGAAGATCGCCTTGATTTTTATTTATATGTAGATGAGTTTCAAAATTTTGCGACTGATTCGTTTGCCGCGATTTTATCAGAGGCCCGTAAATATCGGCTTAATCTTTTTATCGCGCATCAATATGTGGGGCAACTCGTGACCGATGTATCTACAAAAGTACGCGATGCGGTGTTTGGAAACGTAGGCACGATGATTAGTTTTCGGGTAGGCGCGACAGACGCTGAATTTTTGGAAAAAGAATTCACGCCGGAATTTTTGATGGCTGATTTAATTAATTTACCCAATTATTGTATTTACTTAAAACTTATGGTGGATGGCGTGACATCCCGGCCATTTTCGGCAGCTACTTTGCCGCCCCTTCAATATGAGATTGAGCCCAATATTCGCGATCGGATTATTGATGCGTCGCGGGCAAAATATTCAAGGCCGCGCGAGGGAGTGGAAGATGCGATTACCCAATGGAGTGGCGGCGGTTTTGTTGCGAGCGGAGCGCAGGGCGTATCTCGAGGCGACGGACAGACACGAAGTTCTTCGGGATTTTCTTCAAACGCGGGAAGAAGTACGGCAAGTAACGTAGAAATGTTTGACGCGCAGTGTTGGAATTGCGGGAAAATGACACAAGTTCCTTTTAAGCCCAACGGCAAGCGTCCAGTATATTGTCTTTCATGCCTTAAACAAATTGAAGAAGGAAAACTTATTCCTTTGCCCGAACGGATGCCGAGTGTTGCAAAAGCGCGCTATGGATCAACATTGGGGGATTTGGGGATTGAGTTTGAATCAGGAAAACAAATGGTAAATCCAATACCGCAAAGAGAAATGCGATCACCTCCTCCCATGCGAACAAATTATAGAGATGAATCTCATGCTCAAACGCCGCAAGGGCGAACCATGTCTCCCTACCGTCCGACTGGCCAGCGGGAACAAAGATTGAATACAGGAGCAGTGCGGCCATTGCGTCAGGATTCTCGGCCTCGTCAGCCGCGTCAAGACGCGTTTTCGCGCCGCCCCCTCAATGAAGAAAATCGCCCAGCCCGTGTTCCTGAAAAAGAGGATATTGTGTCGGATAAAAATCGTTTGCATGCGCGCAATGAATCTTATATTGAAAAACGCCATGAAAAAACTGATGATGTGCCGCAAGGCGGCCTTCGCTCTCACGCGGTAGTGCGGACTCCCGAAAAGAGTGTTAAAATTTCATTGCAATCGCTCAAGCCGTCAGAAAAAGAAGTATTGACACCGTCAATTGCCTTGCAAGAAGAAATGAAAGAAAAATCAGGGCAGGGTGCAGAGCGCAAAGTGGTAAATACTTCTGATTTGCGCGATATGCTCAAACGGGTGCTTGATGAGAATACGGCAGATACTCCTGTGTCTGAAACATCGGAACAGACGCGCGGTCAGTCGCTGATATTGAAAAAAAATAATACTGCCGCCAATGACGAAAAATCCGTTTCTGACGCGCAGTCGTCCATCGGAAAAATCCTCAAACCGGGGGATACCATTAAATTTTAATTCATCAACTTCATCATGTCATTGCGAGGATTATCCGTTGCGGACAAGCCGCGGCAATTTTACTTATCTGTATGAATTTTGTAATTCAAAATATGTAATGAGCAGACAATATCTTCTTGTCATCGCATTTTTTTTATTTAGCCTGTTTTTACATCTCATTGCCATTGATTATCCGAAAGAAGCGGTGTTTGACGAGGTGCATTTCGGCAAATTTGTCTCCGGATATCTGACCGGAGAATATTTTTTTGATATTCATCCGCCGCTTGGCAAACTTATGATTGCGGGTATGGCAAAACTCACCGGTTTTAATCCTAATTTTGATTTCTTAACAATCGGGGAGCAATATCCGAATAATCAATATATCTGGCTTCGGCTTCTGCCTGCGTTTTTCGGCTCTCTCTTAGCACCCCTTATTTTCCTTCTTACATTTCGACTTTCCCGTTCCCTGTGGGCCGCCTGCATTGCCGCCATTTTTATAGTCTTTGAAAACGCTCTTCTTGTGCAATCAAAATTTATTTTAATAGACAGTTTTTTACTTTTTTTCGGATTCGCGGCAATCTATTTTTTTCTTGAATCGCGTATTTTTTTTGATGAAGGCAGATGGGGGATATGGACTTGCATTGTCGCGGCCATAGCGAGTGGATTTGCGTTTTCAGTCAAATGGACGGGCATATCATTCTGGGGATTATTGCTTAGTATCGGGCTTATTGTTCTCTTAAAAAAGATCATTGCCGTCTATAAGCGTACAAGAAAGAAAAAAGAATTATTAAAAACCGTGATAGGGTATGCGCTACTGTTCCTTATCCCTTTGATTATATATGTTGTTTTTTTCGCAGTTCATTTTAATCTTTTGGCGCGCAAGGGTCCCGGAAATGCCTTTATGAACGAGCGCTTTCAAAAGTCCCAGGTATCCGGTTTTCCCAAACAAGATTTTGTAGATAACTTTTATGAGCTCAATCTTGAGATGTTTCGGGCAAACAAACGCATCGTCGCAGAGCATAGCTACAGCTCAACATGGTACACATGGCCGTTTATGCTCCGTCCGGTGTATTATTGGAATTCAGATATAACAGCAGGAGAATATTCATGGCATGAAAAAATTTATTTCATCGGCAATCCGTTTGTCTGGTGGCTGTCTACAATTATCGTAGCGTACTTTTTTATATATACTTTTTTGCGGGGATTATACTATGTTTTTTCTCGATTATGGCAAACATTACCGCATACGTCCGCGCGCATAACACAAACGTCTCTGGAAGTCTTCGTGCCATTATTTCTTGGCGCCGCGTATCTTTTGAATTTCCTCCCGTTTATGTTTATCGGCCGCGTGATGTTTTTGTACCATTATCTTACCGCGCTCATCGTTGCCATTATCATTACGGCGCTTGTATTAGCTTCACGTCCCAAGCCACGCAGGGTTGTGATGGGTTTTCTTATTGCTGGAACCGTACTAGGATTTTTTGCCATGTTCCCGATCACATATGGCACGGTTCTTGATGCTTCATGGCCTTCATCCGTATTTTGGTTGAAGAGTTGGATATAGTAGACCTACTGCGTAAAAGATTAGGCGTTCGCGGCGCTATTTATTTCCAGCGTTTTCTTGAAGAAATTTAATCACCCTGCACTTCTCTAGCGCAGGGTGATTAAATATTTTTGGCAGAATACCTCACAAGCAATGCTTGCAAGGATGAATAACATACTCAAGAGGCACCGAGAGGGTATTACTCCAACACATTTGTCCTTATGTGAGTGCCAGCTCTCGATGCCACTTGAATACATTATCATCCAACATTCTTTATTATCCCAATATTGAGATTTTTTTGCAATAGGGATAGCATACCACCATGATTAAAATAAGGGAAAACATTCCTCTTGCGCCCTATACTATTTATAAAATAGGCGGTTTGGCTCGTTTTTTTGTTGAAATTACGGGCATTGAAGACTTATGTGAAGCAGCGGTATTTGCAAGAGAAAAAGGACTGAAACACGTTATGCTTGGCCTGGGCTCAAATGTCCTTATTTCTGATAATGGATTTGATGGGCTTGTCATGCGTATGACGGGAAGCGGGATACAAATTGAAGGAAAACGTATGATTGTTGACGCGGGAGTCATGATGGCGCGCGCAGTCATGGAATCTGGGAAAGCGGCTTTACACGGGTTTGAATGGGGAATCGGCGTGCCAGGAACAATTGGCGGCTCTATTCGCGGCAATGCGGGATGTTTTGGCGGAGAAATGAAAGACATAGTTGAATCAGTTGAAGTATTTAATTTTCCAACTGCTACAAGTTACAAGTTACAAGCTACAAATTGTTCGTTTGGATATAGGAATTCTATTTTCAAAACACATCCGGAATGGATCGTGATTTCCACGGTGCTTCAGTTGCATATTGGTAGCCGTCAAATGATTCAAGAAGAAATTGGGCGCATTGCCCAAGAGCGCGTCATAAAACAAGATATTGGGACAAAGTCATGCGGTTGTATTTTTAAAAATGTGCCACTGCCCCCTGATAATCATAGGAGGGAAAAATTATACACTCAATTTTCCGAACTTGCGGTATTTCGGGGACGATCAACCATTCCCGCGGCATTTCTCATTGATAGATGTGGGTTGAAAGGCAGGTGTGTCGGGTCTATACATATCTCCGATAAGCATGCAAATTTTTTTATCAATCAGGGAGGGGGAAGAAGCAAAGATGTTCTTGCTCTCATTGCAGTGGCAAAAGAAGAAGTAAAGAAGAGATATGGCATTGATCTTGAGGAGGAAATTCATTTGATAGGTTTTTAAAAAATCTCTTGCATATCGCAGGAGATTTTTTATGAACACTATTTTCTTCGTTTCTTCGTTGATTTTTTTATCGTCTTCTTTACTGCTTTTTGTCTTTTCATATGTATTATGTATAACTTTTTTAGCGCGCATACGTTATACACATTGACCAGAATTTATTTTTATTTTACGCTGATTATAGAGAAATTATTTTTATAAATTTTTTTATCACAATGAATGGAATCACTGAAACAATATCACCATTAAAATTTCTTTTTGTATCGTTGGAAAGTTTGAGCGGGGATTTGGCATGGAGTGTAAAAAAAGAAGGTCATGAAGTGAAGGCATACATCAAGGCAAAGGGCGACGGCGATGTGTACAATGGATTTATTGAAAAGATAGAGAGATGGGAAGATCATATTGACTGGGCGGATGTGATTGTGTTTGATGATGTGGAGTTTGGGGAACAAGCGGAAAAATTGCGCAAAAAAGGCAAACTCGTGGTGGGCGGATCAGTTTACACCGACCGTTTGGAAATTGATCGTGAATTTGGACAGGCTGAAATGAAAAAATACGGGGTGACCGTCTTACCGAATTGGAATTTTACCAACTATGAAGAAGCAATCAGTTTTGTGCGCGAAAATCCCTCGCGCTATGTATTCAAGCCTTCCGGCAATACGCCGTCCGGGGGCAAGGGACTGCTTTTTCTCGGCGAAGAAGAGGACGGTAAAGATTTGATTGAAATACTTGATCAGAATAAAAATGTCTGGCAGAAAAAAGCGCCGGTGTTTCAACTGCAAAAATATGTTTCCGGGGTCGAGGTTGCCGTGGGAGCCTTTTTTAACGGCACAGATTTTATTTTACCGATCAATATCAATTTTGAGCAGAAGCGGGTATTTCCGGGAGACATTGGACCTTTTACCGGAGACATGGGCACCTTGATGTTTTGGAGTGAATCAAATACGTTTTTCCGCCTTACGCTTGAGAAAATGAAACCAGCGCTTATCGAATCAGGTTACAGAGGGTATATAGACATCAATTGCGTTGCCAATGGCAGAGGAATTTATCCTCTTGAATTTACTGCCCGTTTTGGATATCCCACCATTCAAATACAGACCGAGGGAATTATGAATCCTACGGGGGAGTGGCTTGAGAAATTAGCGCGCGGAGAATCATTTGAGTTTAAGACAAAAAAAGGTTTTCAAATCGGGGTTCGCCTCATGGTGCCGACTCTTTTTGCTCAAGCCAAAGACCATGAACTGGTGGAGATGTATCATGACCTTCCAATTTTTTTCAAGAAAAAAACAAATTTCGAAGGAATCCACATTGAAGATGTAAAAAACGAAGACAATATCTGGCGGATTGCGGGAGAATCAGGCGTGCTTATGGTCATTGCGGGAACAGGCACTACGGTGGAAGAAGCGCGCAAACAAGTATACAGCAGAATTTCCAATATCATGGTGCAAAATATGTTTTACCGCACGGACATCGGTCTTAAATGGGCCGAAGACAGTGATAGACTGCATACATGGGGGTACCTCTACTAAACGAAAAGTTAAAAACGAAAAAGGTAAAACTATAGATCAAAATCCCTTATTTTCTTTTTTTTATTGTTGTTTTGCATTTTTCGCCTTTAGCTTTTAACTATTATTGTGCGCGTAAACATACGACAAAAAAATATTGAAGTTACTCCGGCACTGCGGGAATATATTGAAGAAAAAATAATCCGCATCACGGAAAAATTTCTTCAAGAGAAAGCGTCCACCGATCTGCCATTGCTTGATGTTGAGGTAGAGCGGACGACCGGACATCACCGTAAAGGCGAAATTTACCGCGTGGCAGTGCGTCTTTGCGTGGGAAGTCAGTGCTTTCATGCAAAAGCCGACAATAGCGATGTGCGCGCGGCTTGTGATAATATAGAGGAAGACCTGCATCGGGAAATGTATGGCCGAAGAAGCAGAATAAGCGCCATATTCCGGCGCGGCGCACGGGTGTTTAAAAAAAGCATGCGTTTTGATCCGGCGGCGCGTTTTTGGAGGAAAGGGAGAATCAGGGATGAAGGGAATTGATGCTAAACTACCCAAGAGTATATCTCCGCGATTGTGTTTATTTTGAATCTTCCTTAGGGTTCATTCCCCGCAGCTCTGTTGCGCTCTTATCTTGTCATCCCCGACCTGATCGGGGATCCAGGTCCTCGGGTCTGGATTCCTGCTTCCGCAGGAATGACAGAAGGGGGATTGATACC
>CAYHZE010000061.1:0-6413 GCA_964361015.1 uncultured Candidatus Saccharibacteria bacterium
GCGTTATGACTTCCTACCGTGAATATATAGATTTTCAAAAATGGGAAAGCGGCTACACAGGACGTGCAGCCGCTCTTTACTACAGAGAGATGGTTTACTACATGCCCCTTTTCTCTCTCCAAAAAAGGGGGGTTAGGACAGAGCTAGTCGAGCGTGTTTGGGTTGACCTGCGCCCAACTATCACACTGCCACTGGTTTGCCGTAAACTCGCAATGCATGGTGTAGCGCCATAAAGGATTTACCTTATTGGTCGCATGTAGCATTGCAAGCGTACGCCCAGAAGGAGAGCCAAACCTTACTTGCCGGAAGCCCCAATCCGCGCCGGTTGTATCCTTGTAAAACGTTTCAGTTTTGATATCCGTTTTAGGATCCGTAAAGCGCGAATCATTTCCAGCAGCGTGGAGCATGTCAATCTTGGAACGATCATCCGGAAGATTACCACCCGGGACCAAGATATTCAGGACTGCTCCGTTTACGAACGACCATATCGCATACGTATTTCCAGAACCGAAAAATACGTTTGCAACATCCGGGTAGTAATACCACTGCCCACTTCGTTGTTCGTAAACATACTGGTAGATATAACCCAGTTGGATTGCGCGCTTGAGGGAGTAGCGCTCGCCGTTGTACTCAATGAACGCCGTCGAGGAGGGGGCGTTCAGATACCACTGGAGGTACGTCCATGCACCATTGGTCAGTGCTTGCGTGAACGGATTCCGGCGGTCATCAATGAAGAGAGAGGGGCTGGTGTACTTCAGAGCGGTTTCGATCGTAAGCGGGTTTTGATAGGGATTGGCCTCGACGGGGTCGAGGGAAGTATCCCGGCGCATCTCGGAGTGGAGATGGTATTGCCAGACACCATTTCCATTCCCGATATGTGCGACAACCTCGCCTTGGTAAACCGCATCCCCTGCTGTGAATGGCCGCGCGGGATTAGTACGCGGGTTAATCGCTATATCCAGTATGTGCTCGTACAGGATATAACGAAAGGTTACGCCATCAGGGAGGGACAGACGAAGCAGAAGCCAACCCCCGCTATTGCCATCCATGCGGGTAAACTCCACAGTGGCATCCGCAATGGCGTATAGCTCAGCGCCTCTATCGGTCTCCCCACCACACACGCCGTTCCAATCTTCGCCGAGGTGGTATTTCGGTATACCAGACGGGAGCCCGGTGTTTAGCTCCATGAACACCAACCCGCTCGGGTTGATATTCGTGAAGCCCATACCATTGCATGTGGTCTGATACCATGTTGTCTGGCTTTGATTAAACGGGAGACGAAACACCCCCGCTTTTTTCTGCGCAAAGGCAGAACCGACAGACAACACCACGAACAGCAACGCTACTACCAACCTTTGGCACAACATCCTTACATCCTTCTCTGAAAGAGCCGTAAAGGGCGTTATTGTCCACATTGCATAACAAGCCGCCCCGTGCTTACTATGCAACTATGAGCAACAACGATTATTCTTATTTCAAGAAACGAAAGGTTCGCAATATCTCTTCAAATTCAGGGCCGATCCCACTAATCTTTTTTGGCGGGCGTGTTTGAGGATTTATATACGTTTTATAATGGAAGATGGTAAAAATTTTATTGTGCGCCAGCACATACACCGCTCTGCCAGCATCGCCATACGCCAGTACATCTAATGCAGGTATTCCGGTAATTTTTAGTTTTTGTTCTAAAAACGTATAAGGCGATGACGCATGCACCTCTTCCGGTATATATCGTTCAAAGTCTTTATTAAGAGCAAGTAATTTTTCGTAAATGTTTTTGTTAATAGGTGTGTCAATAAAGGTATCAATATCATTAATGCGTATCCAAAATACTGCACCATCAATCGGCCTGCTAGGTCCAAAAGAAATCCATTGAGGTAGAAACGATTCAGTACCTTGTGTGATTGTCACATCCGCTGGCACTTTGATTTGGAAGCCATACTTCGTGTTGGTGTATGTATGCCAGTTGCTGACGTCAATTGGGGTTTGAGGCGTGCCCGGCGTAGATGTAGCCGGTGGCTCGGGTATTGGTATGGGAACCGGAGATGGCGGTATTGATGGCTCTACTGGAGGTACATATTCTATTATTGGTTTTGGTCTCATCTGCACATACCAAACTATACCCGCACCAAGAAGTATGACGGAAATCAGTATTATGAGGGTGGATGTAGTTTTATTCATATCGGGACAAAAGTAACATCTATGGCAAATATTGTCAATCGCACCTCTTATCATGCAGGTGAGTGCATGGAGGGGGGTGTGGAGGAATTCCACCATGCTCTTGCTCAAATGGACGCGATTTTTGGCGGCGACATTACCCAACAATATTCTTCCAATATTGTTGACTTGCTGCAACTTTTGCTTTCGCCACAATTTCATTCTTTTCTGTGGTTGTCAAAAGGTCAGACAGAATATTGTTTGAATTTGCTGGATCTACTACTCTCGCGAATAGTGGGTTTCCAGAATCTTTAGCCAACTCATTCAGAGCATACCAAGCGTTGGCGGCAAAATCGTTCGCACCATTCGATCTATATAACAAAATATTTTTTACCAACAGATATTCTAAATATATGGAGGGAAAATCAAGTTGATTTAGCTCGCGCCAAATTTTTAATATTTTGATTTCGTTTGTTCGGCCAGATTTCGAAATATCAGAAATATGTTTTTGAATATTTGTTTGTTGGCGCGAACCAGATTTTGAGAGATAGACCCAATGATCGTTAGTAAGGCCGTTCTGCTTTCTTGCAGGAGTAACATCTATCTCAAGTCCATTAAGGCTTATTCTAACAGAAACGTTTTGCTTACGGACATTTTGGTAACTGCTATTAAGTTCACTATAAAGGCTGTCATAAATACTTTTAAGTCCTCCACTGTTTTCATTACATCCACTCGTTAGAGATACAAGAAAATCTACGTCCGAAGCAAGAGATATAGCAGTTCCTTTTGCGCGAGAACCGGAATCTAAAATATTCACATAGCAACCACTTGCCCATGCCCGCAAGGTGCTTTTTAGTTGTGAAATTTGTTGCGAGTAATTGATTAAGCTTCTCGCCTCGTATTTCTGTAATATTTGAGCCAAATACATCTCAGCGGTCATAACTTGTAGTAATCATCGCGGTTACAATATCGTTCAGCAACCTTCCTCTGAAATTTGTTACCGCAGAATGTCTTTTTCCGTCCAAATTCTTCATTTGTTCGTTGGGGATTCTGTCTTTGTCGTAAGGGGCATAAACGACTAACGCGCATTTGTCCGGCTTGCTATCAAGAATTTGATTTATGTCGTCTGCCCAATCATGCCAATAGACAAGGTATACCGAAGCATCCTCGGCCTTTCCAAGGTCGCCGTTATTGGTAATTTCAAAAATATTTTTCTGTCTGAACAATCCTGAGTCACAGAGTAAACTTTTCAAACTACTAATATTGTCGTTTTTAGCAAAGATAGCAATTTTTCTTTTGGCAAGGCCATTTCCAAGACGATAAAGAGCTGGGGATACCCCTCTAGCCCATAGAACGATTGCCCAAATAAAGCCGATAATAAGAATGATCGTGTCAACTGCTCCAATAAAAGCAAGGATTTCTAAAAGTGATGTCATATGGTTGGGGATAACCTACTCTTGATTAGGTTATCTTTAGGTATATCATAAGCTATATGGAAAAGAAGTCAATAGGGACAGGCAAGCCCTCAAAGCGACAAGCCGAAATTCTCCAATTCATCATAAAATTTCAAAGAGAGAAAAGATATGCTCCCTCTCTTGGTGAGATAGGAGCATATTTTAACGTATCAATCCCGACAATCCACCAACATATTGCCTATCTGCGAGAGAAAAATTTACTTTCTGCACATAAAGGTAAAAAACGTTCGATTCAAGCGTTTAACGATCAAAAAAGGGACTTGGTAGAAATCCCGCTTATGGGACTTATCGCCGCCGGAGGGCCGATTGAAGCAATCAGAAACCCTGAACCAATAGAAGTCCCACGCAGTATGCTTTCGAGAGGCGCAAATTATTACGCTTTGAAAATTACTGGAACAAGTATGATCGAGGAGGGTATATCAGATGGCGACATTGTAATAGTGCGAGAACAGCCGACGGTTGAGGATGGAGAAAAGGCAGTTGCGTATTTGCCGGATAAAGATGCAGTTACGCTCAAGAAAATTTACAGAGAGAAAAAGCGCATAAAACTTGTTCCCGCGAACAAATATATGAAGCCTTTTTACGAAACGAATGTGGAGATACAAGGCAAAGTCGTGGGCGTTCTTAGACGAGAATATTAAGATATGCTAAAATAGGATATAAAACATGAACGCCAAACCGCGCAAATATAAAGTTATTGATTTATTCTCCGGTTGTGGGGGTATGTCTTGGGGTCTCCAAAAGGCTGGTTTTGAAACGATAGCAGGAATTGATAATTGGGATATTGCCTTAGAAACTTTTAAACTTAATCATCCCGACTCTTTAGTTTACAACACCGACATTAGAGATCTTGATCCAAAAAAAGTCATGTCTGATCTCAAGATCAAGAGCGGGGAATTGGATTGCCTCGTTGGAGGCCCACCTTGTCAGGGTTTCTCAAAAAATGTTCCCGCTTCTACTCGTTTTCTTGAAGACCCTCGAAATCAACTTTTCAGAGATTATCTTCGTTTTGTTAATGCACTTTTTCCAAAAGTCTTGATTATGGAAAATGTTGCAGAAATTCACAATGCTTTCAACGGCAAAGTTCGCGAAGAGATTGTGAATGCCCTTGAGATTATGGGTTATTCAGTAAAAGTAAGGGTATTGTTTGCTCCAGACTTCGGGATTCCGCAACGCCGTCGCCGATGTTTTTTCTTTGCTAGCAGAACAGATATCAAACCCGAATTTCCAGATTTCCCAACTTTTAAAAGTTCAGCTATGCCTAGACTATTGGGCGATAGTCGTCCCATATGGTTTGTTACTTCTGCATGGGAAGCCATTTCTGATTTACCGTCACTAAAAAATGGGGAGGGTGAGGAGCCGATTGATTATTCAATCAGCCCTAAAAATAATTTTCAGCAGTTGATGAGACTAGATTCTAAGTCAATTTATGACCATATTGGTAAGAATCTTAGACCAAAACAGTTAGCTCGCCTTGCTTCCCTTAAACCCGGTGAAGCACTTAAGCAACTACCAGCTAACCTTAGACCAAGATCAGGATATAGCGGCGCATATGGACGATTAGATTTAAAAATGATCGCGGGCACAATTACGCGCTGGGTATTTCA
This sequence comes from uncultured Candidatus Saccharibacteria bacterium, assembly GCA_964361015.1. Lineage (GTDB taxonomy): Bacteria > Patescibacteriota > Minisyncoccia > Sungbacterales > HO2-52-23 > CAYHZE01. The sequence goes on from CAYHZE010000061.1 coordinate 5,237, forward strand.
CCCCGGTTCTGGACGCTACGGTCACCCAAAAGACACTAGAATAATAACTATTCGAGAAGCTGCTCGCATCCAATCTTTTTCAGATGATTTCAGGTTTTGCGGTTCTTATACGGAAAAAGCGGGACAAATAGGAAACGCAGTACCGCCACTTTTTATGTATGCTCTCGCCCCAAAAATCATTTCTTGCTTAGACATTGTGCAAAAAGAGAGACGACTTCTGACGCAAGGAGCCGCTTTGGTTCAAGTTTGAACATTAACGAATGTTTGGACACAACAAATCTCTCGAATAGTTGCTTTTGATTCGGATACCACCTAAAAATACAAAAGCCGTCCGCTTTTCGGATACCTTGTAGGCCTGTTTTTGACGCATCAGTCCATCGCCATGCGATATCCGAATCTTTGTATTCCGCAATACTCTCCTCGAAGTAAATAAATTTTTTTCTATCACGCGATTTTAGTAAAATACAGACTCGCTTATCTTTGACATTTTGATGTTTCGCATCCTTTATCACCTTTTCTTCATACCAATGCTTTAATAACGCATTCCCTAGTAAATTTGTAGGAGAGTTTTTATCAAGCTTTTTAAATCCGAGATCCTTCGCTTTCTTAAATATATCTGCTCTTTGAATAACCAACTCAAACTTTGCATCAGCTGTAATTGACCATTGTACAGCTTTTGCAGACCATCCAATTTTCGTTTTTTGATCTACAATATCAAAAAGTCTTTTGCTACGAATTGAAGTTAACGGATCAACCACAGGCAAGTTTTTTGCGTAAGAGAAAATGGCTTCCCAGATAAAGTCCTCGATATCATCAATGAATGGATTTGCAAGAGTTATAGTGATGGCCTGTTTCAGCCGCTCCGTCTCATTTTTTGTCAATTGATGTTTCATTCTACAAAGAAATTTACTGATTTTCCGTAAATTTTTGCTAGATTTTTCAGCTCGGCAACATCTAGTCGTCTTTCACCGGACTCAATTTTTGAGATGTAAGACTGTGGTTTTCCCAGCTTATCGGCAACCTCCTGTTGTGCGAGCCCAGCATCAATACGCGCCTTTTTCAAGCGTCCCAGCATTTCTTTGTAGTCTTTGGAGTAAACCGACTTGCTCATATATACTTTAAGGGTATATCCTATTGTGGTATAATCCCAAAATAGGATATACTAGCCAAAAGGACT
>CAYHZE010000062.1:0-6155 GCA_964361015.1 uncultured Candidatus Saccharibacteria bacterium
GCGAGCGACGGAAATTCAAGCGATTCACGCTCCGTGACATCGCTTATATTTTCGGACGAATGATAAGATTTGCTCTTTGAGGGTGCATCTGTTTTTTCTTCCAATATTTCAATATTATGTTTTCTCAATTCTTCAAACCGTGGCAGTTGATCCATGTGGGTAAGCCCAAAGTGTTTCAAAAAATCAAACGTAACGTGATACATATATGAACGTGCGTCTTTTGGGTTTTCCACGCGCTCGACCAGCCCCCTCATTAAAAGATTACGGATGGTGAATGATGAGTTAACGCCGCGCAAATACTCTACTTGAACGCGGCTCATTGGACCCTTGTAGGCAATGACAGCGAGCGTCTCAAGCGATGATCGTGACAGTTCCTGTGCAAATTCACTTTTTGTCATAGCCTCCACATACTGCGCATTAAGCGGATTACTGCCAAACTGCCATGAATCATCTTTTTCGAGCATCACAAAACCGCGCTCTGCATACTCATGTATGAGCTCTCCAAGTGCGCCGCGCACTTCTTTGGCAGTATGTTTGGTAATGCGAGTAAGCGTTTTAAGATCCGTGGGATCCGCGCGCACAAAAAGGATTGTTTCAATAATTGATTTCAAATTCATAATCGTTTTATTTTAATATCGGAAAAAAGCTCATCTTGATTCAAATCAATAAATTTTTGCCGCGCAAGCTCAAGAATTGCCAAAAAACTCACAATAATTTCAACTTTTTCTTTTGATCCGCTCACCAGTTCGGAAAACGCTTTTTCAACGGAATTCATAAGAAAATCCCTTATGTGGTTTATTTTTTCCTGCAAAGAAATAACGCGTCTTAATTTTTCTTCCACAAGTTTTTTAACCTTGGGCAATGCGGCCAAAAACGCGACAAATGCGCCCTGTATTTTGTCTGGTGTCAATTCACGGGGCGGATAAAAAATAGGTTCACGCCCGATAAATGATTCTCTGCTTACAATCATCGCATACCCTTTTTCCATTTTCTTCAATCCCTGTGCCACTTCCCGCAATTTTTTGAATTCAACAAGCCGTTTTTCAAGTTCATCAAGGGATTCCTCTTCTTGATCATCTATCGCAAGCGTAGGCAGAAGCGAGCGAGATTTGATAAGCATGAGTTGAGCCGCCACAACCAAAAATTCCGCCAATGCTTCAGGATCAAGTTTTTCCAATGTTTTGATATACGCAATATATTCATCGGTGACTCTGGCAAGCGAAATATCCGAGATAGCAAGCTTCTCTTTTTCAATAAGCTCAAGTAAAAGCTCAAACGGCCCCTCGAATTTTTCATGTTTGAGGATGAATTCCATATTGACTTATTTACCATTTTATGAAAAATTAATAATAGAACATTATAAAAAAATCAACATGGAATTATTTAACCCCAATGAAAGGATCTTCAGTATCTAGGAGCTTATCAATTGTGCTCCAAAAGGAACTTTTTAGGCGTTTGGGGAATATGGTTAGACCCTTCAGATCTTCTTGAGAAAGCCATTGCGCTTGTTCAACCTTTCCTTTTGAATCATGATCAATATGAGCTTCATTAAGTGATTGTTTATTTGCTCGTTCTGCAAGCCAGAATATTTCAAAGAAGATCATATCATCAGATTCATGAAACTCCTGAACATACAGAAGTTTTTGAATGATCACCTCAAGTCCCGTTTCTTCCAATACTTCACGCCGAGCACACTCTTTAATATCTTCATGTTCGTATTCCCATGCTCCGCCGGGTGGATACCAAAAATCTGCCCCTTTGTTTTTAACGAGCAGAATCTTTTTAGCTTTGGGGTCATATGTTATTACACGCGCAATAAGACGGATATTCATTTTTTGACAATTCTTATTGATGTGCTATGGCTCCAATCGTTTGACACCCCGATACAGAAAAGAAACATCACGTACATTGTCAATACCGAGCAATTTCATTACCATGCGGTTTGGGCCCATGCCAAAACCTCCGTGCGGAGGACAACCGTATTTGAAGAAATTAAGATAGAATTGGATCGGTTCAAGCCGCAGGCCTTTCTCTTGTGCCTGTGACACAAGTACATCATATCGGTGTTCACGTTGAGCGCCGGTAGTAACCTCAAGACCGTTCCATAACAAATCAAAACTTTTGGTAAGTGTTTGGTCATGTTCGTCACGCATATGATAGAACGGCCGTATGGACACGGGATATTCGGTGATAAAAACAAATTCATGACCTTCGGTTTCTTTGAAATATTCACAAATTTTTCGCTCTTCTTCGGGAGAGAGATCACCTTCTTTCTCGCTTGGTACTTCCAAACCTTTAAGAATCTCTTTTGCTTTGCGCATAGAAACGCGGGGAAAAGGCGCTGTGGGAATAGGTATTTCTCTTTCAAATAATTTCAGAATATCTTGGCCGTACGCGTCTTTTACCTTTTGCATGGCATGGCGAATAATGTTTTCCTCTTCTGCCATCACGTCATAATGAGATTCAATATAAGATATCTCCATATCATAACCGGTAAATTCCGTGGCGTGGCGTGAGGTAAACGACGGCTCGGCGCGAAACACCGGGCCTATTTCAAATACTTTTTCAAATCCGGCGGCCATTGCCATTTGCTTATAAAATTGCGGCGATTGGGCAAGGTAGGCTTTGCGCTCAAAATATTTTACCTCAAACACTTCCGAACCTGATTCGCTTGGAGTTGCAATGAGTTTCGGGGAATGGATTTCAATATAGTCCTGTTTAAGCCAGTACTCGCGAAACGCCTGCTCCATGACAGTCCACACTTTGAAAATAAGCGCGTTTTTTGGTTTGCGCAAATCAATCCATCGCCAGTCAAGACGTATTGACTGATCAGTTTCTTCTTGTTCTCCTTTTTCAACAACGGGAATGGGTAATTCGGGATCTGCTAAAGACAGAATGGTAATGGTTTGGGCGGCAATTTCAAATCCGCCGGGAGCTTGTTTTTCTTCTTTTGCGAGTCCGATGATTTTTACCACTGATTCGTGACTAAGGCGCGAAACAGTTTCAAGCGCGTCTTTCTTGTCTTTTGTGATTACCACCTGAATAATACCCGAAATATCTCTTATGATGAGAAATTTAATACTTCCTTGATCGCGTATGACCTGGACAAAACCGTTAATTTCCACTTCTTTTCCGAGGTTTTTTGCAACATCTTTGATAAGTGTTCGCATACAGATAATCTAGCTTATTTTGGAGAAAAACTCAATCCCAAAAAACTTAGGCAGTACTGATTTTATGAAATAAATCAAGAGTCAATTCGTTAGTGGTAGGCACGACAATTGATGCACCTGCGGCATACAGATCATTTGTCGATTCTGAATTTGCTACTGCGACACAATAGAAACCTCCCACTATTGCGGCGGTAACACCGTTAACCGCGTCTTCAACGACTAAGGTTAAAGCGGGATCAACTCCCAGTAAAGTAGATGTTGTGAGAAAAATATCAGGATGAGGTTTTGGATATTGGAAATCATAACCCGTTACAACAACATCGAAACATGCAATAAGCTGTGCGGCCGTAAGCACAGTAACTGCATTCTTACTTGAAGAAGCCGCAGCTATGCGCAATCCCGCCTGGCGCGCTTGGGAGAGAAAATATGTAATACCCGGTAATGGCTGTGGCGGGGTTTTGGTAAGAAAATCAAGGTAATAGCGTTGCTTACGATTTCCGATTTTTAGAATACGATCGGGACTTGCATCATTCTGCAAAATAATTTGAATACCCGCATCACGCGGAATGCCGTTAATTTTTTGATATTCGGGTTTCTCAAAAAGAATCCCCTCTTCTTTAAATGCTTTTTGCCATGCACGGAAATGCAAAGACACGGTATCAACCAAGATACCGTCCACATCAAAAATTATTGTTGATATTGAATTTTTTTTGATATTTTTTTTCATAAAGATAGTATACAAAAATATACGATAGCATCTTATATAAAAATTCGATGGAAAGAAAATGCTTTCCATCGAATTATAAATTATTTACTTACATTGACTCAATACGGTCGAGAAGTAGCGTCTTGAGAGTGTCAAGCTTATCATCGGGTATGGATTGCCCCGGATGATGACGCGAGGCAATAAAAAAATCTTTAAGCCATTGTTTTGTGGACACCAGATCAAAACAATCGGTTGCGGCTATCGCACATGCCATATCTCGAAGATCAATTAGTTGATTGACCTCATAAATTGCATTGCGCCAGTCTAGTCTTTGGATATGTGATGGAAGACTCAATGATTGTAACTGGCTTGCTAGAGACTTCCATAGCTCATCGGAGAGAGATTCGCGTAATGTATCAAGGAAGATATTACGACCATCAGGTCGAATACGGCAGGAATCAGTAAGCCAACGAGTCAGGATTCCGCACGGTTCATAGTAGCGCCATATTGCCTCATGCAATTCGATTTGAGAGGCGGGCTGTGGATATTCAACTCGATATCCGCAGTCGAGGGAGAAGTATCTTGGCGGAGTAAAATCAATATAGGTCATGCGACCTTTTGCTAGAGTGAAATTGCTTGGCACGGGATCAATAGCTACTTCATTGTATCCATTTGTGAGTTTGGGTTGATAGAGTACGGGTAAAAGATTATTGATAATCTCTAAAGAGAACTCACGAAGAGAAGCATCTGATTGTGCCTTTTCATATAGCATTTCTACGGATGTTCCTCCATCAGGAGTACTGATAACAATAAATGACTCACCTGTGTTTTTAGCTCCCATGATAGAAATGTTTGTTTCTGAAATAGGAGAAACTGATACTCCGAGTTGGGCAAGTTTCTCCATATAGGTCACTATCTCTCCACTAAAATGGATAGCTTCACCCTTAGTACGAAATCCTTCAGATTGCAGAACTCGATGGCTAGTAATGATCTTAATGACTCTGCCGATCGTAGAAGCGCGATAGACCTGTGAGTAGAAACGTTCACCAATCAGCACAAATTTTTGTTCGCGCAATTCGCATTCAGACAGAAACGATAGGAGTAATGCGTTGTCCATATCTTCTCTCCATGTTACAGTCGTTTAAAAGTTTTGAAGTGGCCATGAGAAGTGCGTCACGATTCCCAGATACAATCAGGGCATCTCTATAACCTGCGGCGATTGCCGGTGTTCCATCGGCTTCCTCGCGATCTCCGATGGAGAGACATTGAGATGTCATAAGTTCCAGTCGTAGGGCAATCAACGAAAAGAAGTCGGGATTTGGTTTGGATATACCAAAACTTTCCGATCCAAAAATATGTGCATTGGGCATGATTGCCGTTATGCCAATCATCCGCAAGACTTGCTTGCCAATTGCTAACGGCGAATTTGTCCCAAAGGCAATTTTATACCTATTTTTTAATTGCATCATCATCCGGCATATTTCTTTATCTATGGTCAGCCATTGTTCCGGTTGCCATGCCCGACAACGCAAATCATTCCATTGTTCTCGCGTAATGCCAAGCGAGAGGACAGTTTCTGTCATGGTGGCTTGCCGATTTAATTGAAGAGCAATATATTGCTTTCTTGTCGCAATGATAGATTCCATATCATTATAAGAGTATCCGAGAATACGGCCTATTTCAGATATCTCCTCTCGTGTGCCAGCCGCATGGTATTCTGGATGATGATAAAGGGTACCATCAATATCAAAAACAAGTCCAGAGATGCCAACGAGTTTTTCTGTACCCGTGATGCATAATAATCTCCATTTTCTGCAAGACGATATTGATTCCATTTTATTTTCTCCTATTCTATTTTTATGTCGTGTATTAATTTGTGCAAAGTGCGATTCTTAAAGGTCTATACTCTATAGATAGAACCACATCTATCTTGAGATGGTTTCATACGTTAAAACTTTTTTCAAGACGCGCATATGTTGAATAATCAATGCGTAAGTCGTAGCCGAAATCTGGACATTGCAGTAGAAAGGTTATAATTGCTAGCGAGGAGCGAAATGAAAGTTTACTTTCATTTCGTCCGAGTGACACAATTATATCTTGGATATAAGAGGACAAGTCTATTGAGAAACCGTAGGTTTCTCAAACACTTTCCTGCATAGAAACCCTCAAGCAAAACTACACGGAATAGTCAGGATTCAATTTTTTCTACTGCTTAAAAGGAATGTCCACCACAAACATACTCCCCTTTCCCAAACCTTCGGATTCAACCCATGCGGTAC
>CAYHZE010000063.1:0-5999 GCA_964361015.1 uncultured Candidatus Saccharibacteria bacterium
AAGTCGTAGCCGAAATCTGGAAATTGCAGCCGAAAATAATTGCGCAGTAGGTCTATCGTTTACGATTGAAACCCTATATTAACCCATTCAACTTCTTCAACTCCCCAATCCCCTCTTCAAAGGAAACTTTCGGCTCCCAGCCGAGGAGTTCTTTTGCTTTTGAAATGTCAGCACGTGTCTCATGCGTTTCCCCCTGGCGGGGATCGGTGAATTCCCATTTGCCGCCAATCATATCGGCAATTTGCAACATACTGTAATTCGTTCCTGTTCCAATATTGATAATTTCTCCTTTGCCCACTTTTGGCGATTCCATGGCAAGAAGATTTGCGCGAACGGTGTCATATACATGCGTGAAATCACGAAGCTGCGTGCCATCGGGTACCACGGTCATCGGTTGACCATTTTTTGCTTGGCCAAGAAAAATACCAATTACGGTTGCATATGGGCCATCCTTATCGGTTGTCTGACGCGGCCCATAGACATTAAAATAACGGATTGCCACGGTTTCCAATCCGTAAAACCGCGCTACCATTTCACAATACTGTTCCCCCACACGTTTTTGGATTGCATACGGAATTACCGGACATGCTTCCATGTCTTCACGAAGGGGCATCGGATGCTTGGTGCCATACGCGGAAGAAGATGCCGAATACACTACGCGCTTAACTCCCGCATCGCGGGCGGCTAATAACACATTGAGCGTACCGGTGATATTGATATCGTTGGTAAGCCGCGGTTCTTGAATTGAGTACTGCATGCGAGGTTGAGCCGCCAAATGAAACACACCTGCCGCTCCTTTAAATATTGGCACAAGATCATTAAAATTCCTAATATCAACCTCATGGATAATCGCTTGTGGATTTACCCGCTCACGCTTGCCGCTCAAAAAAATATCAACCACATGCACTTCATCGCCACGCGCAATAAGCGCGTCAACGACGTGAGAACCGATGAATCCAGCTCCTCCGGTAACAATATACTTCATATTTCGCTTTTACTTTTTAACTTCTTTTCAATCCACTCCGCATCATGCACCGATACATCTTCAATCGTGAGTCCCTGCGACTCAAGAAGTTTTTTATTAAACTCCCAATCACTACGCAAAAGTTGCGCACCCTCTGATATCCCGCACTCCTCCATATGCACCATAAGCGCATTGATATCCTTGGGGAAACAATATCCGCCAAATCCCCGATAGCCGCCGTGTGTAACATCAAGATGTGAATCACCTATACGGTAATCCGCCGCCATACCGACACGAATGTTGTCATAATTAACCTCGTGATGTTCGGCCAACAGAGCAAGCGCGTTGGCAAATGTGACTTTACGCGAAAAATATACATTGCCTCCGTACTTAATGATCTCGGCTTCCGTGGCGGTAATTTTGATAGGCCGATACGTATTCACACCCCAAGGGGACATAAACGGCGCTTTAGGTAAAAGGGAAAGCACATGATGCGCGGCATCAATACTGTGTTCGGTAAATCCCACGATCTGACGATCCGGTTTTACAAAATCCTCCCACGCCTGGCGTTCGGTAAGAAATTCGGGATTAAAAAGAATTTTATGCTGAGGATATTTTTTTTGAAAATATTCCGTGGTGCCCGGTGGAACAGTTGATTTGATCACAACAATTTTATTACCGGTAATGGTGTCAAACGCATCTGCGACTGCATTTATTTTTGCAGATCCGTTCTCGCCTCTTGGTGTGGGAACGCACACAAAAATAACATCTGCCTTATTGATGTCATCGGCATATCCTTTCTTTATATCAATATCATAAAGAAATAATGCAACACCGCGCTCATATCCGCGGCGTTCTTCAAAGTAACGCTTGAGAGGAGCGCCTACCATACCAACTCCGATAATACCTATTTTTAATTGCAGCTCTTGCATATATAAGATAAAACGCACGCCGTTGATATGCGGTTACTGTCAATTAAGATCCTGTAAAAATCTGTCGGCATCGCTTGCAATGTTCGGATCAAGCTTGATCGCCTCTCGGGCTTGCTCGCGCGCCTCTTTGATTCTCCCTTCCCGGGCAAGAAGAGCGGCAAATGTTGCGCGATACTGCGCCTGCTTAGGCGCAGATGCCACAAGCTGTTCATAGACAGGGAGCGCATTTTTATAATCCTCAATTCTCCGGTATGCCTCCCCGATTCTTACAAGATCAGCCTCGGACAGTGATGTCAACGGATAGAGTACCGCCACTTCCTCGGCAATATCCTGCCGTTTTGTCACCACTGCCATCATCCATGTATGGATTGCGGCAACTCGAAATGTCGGATCAGACTTCCATGCGTGATACAGCAGGTCGCGGGCCGCATCATATTGGGCCGCATCATGTTGGCCCACAAACACATAGTATTGAGCAAGCTCAAAGGCAACCATTTGTTTAGTGGGACTTAATTTGACTGCTTCCTCAAGAACATTTTTTGCCTCTATGAGATAATTTTGATTGGATTCAATTGATCCGCTAAGAAGCGATCCCAAAAATGTCATATGCTTTACATCCCTTGCCGGACTGCTCACTTCTTTGCGCAACTCATCAATGGCAAATGTTATGTATTGCGCTTGCTCTGTATTTGAATACCGCTGATTGCCGGCAACACTTCTTGCTATATTAACAATCTGCTCGCGCACCTCCGTGGTGCCAAATGAATCATACGCAAGCGCTTCCTTGAAGATGGCGATTTGCCTATCCATGGCAACAGGTTCCTGAAATGCCATCAGCGCGCGGATCAATGTTTTTGATTGCCGGATCGGCGCAATATGCAAATAATATGACATGACAAGAAGAAATCCCGCGCCGCAAATTGCCGCGCCGTGGGCGCGGACATATAATTTCTCTGACATGCGACGGGGCATATCGGCTTTGCCGTCACCCGCCTGCTTGGTCATCAAAAATGATCCGTATGCGAAAAAAGCAAAAAATAAAAGATAGGTATTGAGATTGTCAAATACAAAAATGTTTTGAATAAGATGGGCAAAAAGCGCTGCCAATACGATCGCGCCAGACCAAAATGGCACGCTATGTTTTCGTATGCCTTTGACGATACTTGTATACAGCGCGCCGTACATTGCAAGATACGCGGACACACCGAGAAGTCCCGCATGAATAAGCCAGTCAAAAAAGATATCATGCGACCTATCAAACCATGGCTCATCGCCCCATAATTTTGGATTGAAATACTTTTGAAATACCAGATAATAATTTTCCTGACCCCATCCCAAGAACGGACGTTCTAGAAATCCCTTCCATGACTGTCCCCAAATATGAAACCGCGCTTGGATCGTCCCCTCTTGCAGGGAATAATTTGTCAGGCGGCGCAATACCTGATTTGATTGCACGGCATTAGTATTGCGCGCGAGCCAAAATATGAGAGGAGCGACAATGATACACGCAAATACGGCGGCGGCAATTTTTCTGCCCAACGGCCACGATGTGCGCTTGTTAGTATGATGATCCGGCGGCGAAGGAAATACCTCTGACCATTTCCATACCACCGCGCCCCCGAGCATAATACCCGCAACCACAAGACCAATAACCGCTCCGCGGGTTGCCGTAAAATAAATAATCATGAGTTCAAACAAAAATGCAAGCGCGTAGAGCAGTAATGCCCACCATTGTTTTCGGTAGGCGTGCATGAGAATCAAAAGGATCCATAAATGGAATACAAGATATGCGGCCAGATATGTCGGATTGCCGATAGTAGAATCAACACGAAATCCGCCCTGAACTGATACCCGATATCCAAACTTTTGCATAAGGCCTATATAAGAAACCGCCAGACTTGCGATGACCGTAGAATGAAAAAAAATCATCCAGTCGCGCTTCCGAAAAACCGACATGAGCATCACGCAGTAGAGATATAAATGCCCCAACATCATAAAACCCTCCATGCGCTCATAATTGGAAAAAAGCGAACGATAAGGATTGGGGCCAAATATGTCGGCTAAGAAAACTATCACTACAAAAACAGTGATGGCTTTGAAAAGAAACGTCAGTTTCGGACGATACTCCGGATGCGCCACCGCAAGCCATACCCAAAAAACAAATATCACCTCCGTAATAATACGAAACGCAAAATTTTTTCCGGTGATAAACGGAAATAACATTGAACTTGATACATACAGCGGCAAAAAGGGAATAATAAAAAGCCCAATTTTAACGATCCATGCAAAGATGGTTTCTATTTTTTTCATATCATTCATTCCCCTCCTCACCGAGGAGGGGTTAGGGGTGGTATAAAACTGGAAGCTGAATACTGGAGGATAGAAACTGGAGGAATAGTGATGATAATTTTCTTCCTCATTCTTTCCAGATTCCAGCTTCCAGCATCTGGTGTTTTACCCCTCCTAACCTCCCCTATTTTAGTGGAGGAACAAAGGGGTCATTTTTTATTCCTAAATATGGGAGAGATTATAGGTCGTATTTAGAAATGGATAAGTCCTATACATATTATCTTATCCCATGAAGACAAAAAACGCAATAAAAAAAACCCAATCAAACTCGGTGAGTCTGATTGAGGTTATAACAATTACCTCTTACTTTTTCGTGAGATACGGCCGCATTGCCTCTACCATAGCGGCTACCGCAGAACCCCGTTCCTTAATTGGCGGACATGCATCATGTTGATCTTTAGTACGCATTTTGCGACCTTCTGGTGTTAATATCCAATCAAGCTCCTCGGCAAGTTTCAAGATATCACCATCATAGATACCGTATGACATACCGAGTTCACAAGGCTCCCATGTTTCAATTTTATTGATCTCTTTCATGCGGTTAAACCCTAGATAGGAGAAAAAGTCAATAACCGGAATCCCTTGATAGGCGGCGCGGCGGCCTTCGGTGCCTGCGATTTGAATAACCGCATCAGCTCCGGCAATAGCATGGGGCGTGCTGAACTCTTTTGTTCCCTGCACAATTTCCACCCGCACATCGCCCGAAAATGTCTTTACATCCGCATACGGATCAAGATATTTGAACCATACATAACCATCTGAATCTGCATACGGTGCGAGTTCAGGCGTGAGCATTTCCGGCTTCACTCGCACTATTCCCTTTTCCTTAATAGGAACAAGCGCCCTCATTCCCTCATCGCCAGGATGAGTGAATACCGCAATATAATACTTGCGCGTACAATACTTGCGCGACCGCATCAAAGGGCTATTTTTAATAGCCTCAAGAATCCCCATAACCAAAAAACAAGTAATGGGAATGCTTTTCGTGCCAAGCGCAAGCAAAAGCGTCTCATCATCCGCAACGTTGAGGTGCTTGCGTACTTCCTCGCGAGATAACTTCGGAAACGCAAACTCCTCGTGAGTTGGATTTCCCGTAGCAAGGATGGTCACATGTTTGCCATACACGCGGAAAGCACTTTTTTTTTCGCGCTCGGTGAGCACAAAAAGAAGATCTGCTTTCTCATGAAATTCCTGAAACCAACCACGATTTTGGCAATTTTCAATATCAGCGTAAAGCGCAAGATGCTGACTCGCCCGAGCCGCAACAATCTCCGGTTCGGCAAACTCTTGAGAAGAAGACATGCCAACCCAAGTAAGTTTTGCATCACGGGCCGCTTGTGCGATTTCCTCAAGCGTTGCGCTCATGGGTTTGCCGTCCCCGAAAAAGGATCGAGTGGCATATCCCTCTTTGCGTAGCTCTACCTGGAGCATTTGACCTGCCAAGGTGGGAGCCTTATCGCGGCCTACAAGAACAACATTATATCTGGCTGATTGTGCCACGGGCTATCTCCTTTTCCATGTCAATAAACATACACCTAAGTTCAACAAAACATATGGCTTTGTTGTGTTTTGTTATTATAAAACCATTCTTATAAGAAAAAAGTAACTTGACTGATGGAAAATTACGCCTCCGAAAAATTATTCCGGAGGCATTTCATTTCGCATAATTTTTTTTATAATCTTTGCTACCCGATTTGCCGATCCCCCATCCAACGGAAAATTTTTTTCTTGGCGTTCGCGCATGCGCGAACAAA
>CAYHZE010000064.1:0-5832 GCA_964361015.1 uncultured Candidatus Saccharibacteria bacterium
GCGAAATCAAAGATGGCAAGGAAGTCTCCATGCCGGGCAAAGGCGGAGAACGCCGAGCCATGACGGGTTTGTGCGCGGTGTGCGGCACAAAAATGTTTAGAATTTTAGGGAAGAAGTAAATTGTTTTACTTCTTCGGGCATTTTAGCGAGCCGTGCGAACGCACGTGCGAGCGTTAAAAAATGCCCCGGCCGCGCCTATAAGGCGCGGGAAGTAAATTCTCTTTCCCTGATTCAAATTGGTCGTCATCTCTCATTGAGAGAAATTTTTGTTATAATTATTATGAATTCTGATTTAAACAAAATAGTATATGTAGCGATGTCAGGGGGAGTTGATTCGTCGGTTGCCGCCGCCCTTTTGCAGGAGCGCGGATTTGATGTGCATGGGGTTCATATTAAGATGTGGTCGGATCCGGAAATTCCTTGCCAGTTTAAGGAGGATCGGCGTGATGCTCTGCGCGTCGCAGAGAAGCTCAATATTCCTTTTGAGACATGGGATTTGACGGAGGAATATAGTAGTGAGGTGGTGCATTATATGGTCCGCGAGTACGCGGCTGGCCGCACGCCCAATCCGGACGTCATGTGCAACCGCAAGATTAAATTCGGTGTATTTTTGCAAAAAGCGCTTAAGAGGGGAGCGGACTTCGTGGCAACGGGACACTATGTGAGAATGAAAAGTGAAAAACAAAAAGTGAGAAATAAATATGAAGAATTAGAAAATATATATAAACTTTTTCAAGCGGCAGATGCAAATAAAGATCAGTCATATTTTTTATGGACACTCACCCAAGACCAACTTCAGCATTGTTTGTTTCCGATCGGCGAATACACCAAGCCGCATGTGCGCGACCTTGCCAAGAAATTCGGACTTTCTACGGCAGAAAAACCCGATTCGCAGGGGATTTGTTTTATCGGTGAAATTGATTTGAATACGTATTTAAAAAAATATATCGCGCAAACGCCCGGGCGCGTGGTAACGACAAAAGGTAATTGCATAGGAGAGCATGACGGCCTTGCTTTTTATACTATTGGCCAACGCGAGGGGCTTAAGGTAGGCGGCGGCATACCCTACTATGTGGCAAAAAAAGATTTTCAGAGCAATACGCTCGTGGTAGCGCTTGGGCCTTTTGATGATCAGCTTTTTTCTTGCGTATTGAAGGCGCATGACGCGCATTGGATCGCAGGAATTGAGCCTATATTGCCGCTCACATGCAGTACGCGCATCCGTTATCGCCAGCCGTTGCAAAGCGCAGTGGTGGAACAAGTGGGAGATGGAAAAGTGATAGTAAGATTCAATGAACCACAGCGCGCGATAACGCCCGGGCAATCTATTGTTTTCTATCAGAACAATGAAATGCTTGGCGGAGCTTGCATTTTTTGACGGACAGCTATATTGTACTTATATAATTTGTTTTTTGATAATGGACAGTAAGTAATAAGGGGAGAAAGTGTAATGGTTCAGCAGATACAATTTTCCGATCCTGAAGGGGAATATGACATATCCGAAAGTATTGATGATGGATCTATTCAATCAATTAATCTGCCCGTTGGTATCAATGAAAAGAAAAAGTTTTACACAAAGGAATATGGCGCCTATAGCAAACAGCAACATGAAGATGTAGACGCGGCGCGAACATATTTTGAAGAAATAAGAGAATTTGATTTGTTATCCAGAGAAGAAGAATTGGACCAAGGTAAACGGATTCAAGAGACTCGAGATGCGTATGTTTCAATTAGAAATGAAATCTCTGAAATTAAAAAAACGCTGGAAGATGTTAGCAAGCTTGGTTCTTTTTTGAATGGTGGCACAGAGTCAACATTAACATTAACGCATCACCTGAATGATCTTATTCTTCAAGAAAAAGAAGCAGAATCTGATTTTTTATCTGTCCGGAACAAGTTAGTAAGTCGAAATCTCCGTTTAGTGATTTTTTACGCGAGTCATTATCACGGCAGAGGGCTTTCATTTCTTGATCTTGTTCAAGAAGGGAACATAGGATTGATGAGAGCTGCGGAGAAGTTTCAATGGATCTATGGATATAGATTTTCCACTTACGCGACATGGTGGATTAAGCAATCAATCAGGCGAGCCATTGCATCACATAGCCGTACCATCAGCGTACCCTCTTATATTTTTGATTTGATCCCGAGGATGATTGATTATCAAGCGATATTTATGGCGGAACATGGGCGCAGTCCGACATTAAAGGAGCTTTCCGTCATGAGCGGGATCGGAGAGAGGAAGGTTGAATATGTGTTATCGGCCGTACATGTGACGCTGTCTATTGATTCGCATCCAAAGGATAGCTTTGATATAGCGCTTAAGGATGTGATTACCGATAGTCACAGCGAATCGCCATATGAAAATGTGTTGGCAAAGGAATTGCAGAAATTAATTTCAGAGCAATTGAAAAAGTTGGATGATAATGAAAGTGATATTCTTGAGCGTCGGTATGGATTTGGAAAACAGGGGGATGAGGATCCCAAAACGCTTAGACAGATTGGGGACACCAGGAATCGGTCGCGAGAGCGTATACGTCAAATAGAGAAACAGGCGATACAAAAGATTAAGGTTAATTCCGAGAAAATACTTAGAGAATATTGGTTTGGATAAAGACCGGAAATCCGGCCTTTTTTATTGAGTGGGATTTATATACTTAGTTCCTCCCCTGCATCAGGAGGGGGAAAAAAGAAGATCAATTCCTCCCCTAACATAGGGGAGGTTAGGAGAGGTATAAGTGATGCATATCAACTTTTTCTTTAGGTTCCTGCCCCTCACCCATACCACCCCTAACCCCTCCTAAAATAGGAGGGGTATCAGAAAGAAATTGAAAAATTAATTCAAATCAGTATACTGAACATATGAATTCTGAAGATATAAGAAGTAAATTTTTAGCATTTTTTAAGGAGCGGGGACATACGGTCGTGCCTTCATCTTCGCTTATTCCTGATGATCCATCGGTGCTTTTGACAACCGCGGGCATGCAGCAGTTTAAGAAATACTATACGGGGGAGGCAGACCCTATGAAAGATTTTAACTCGCTCAATGTTTGTTCAATTCAGAAATCATTTCGAACATCGGACATTGATGAAGTGGGGGATGATTCGCATCTTACATTTTTTGAAATGCTGGGAAATTTTAGTTTTGGAGGGTATTTTAAGGAGGAGGCGATTAGATATGCTCATGAATTTCTTACATCCAAGGAGTGGATGGGACTTGATATTGCGTATGTAACGATTTTCAAAGGGTCTGATATGGTGCCGAAAGATACGGAATCCGAGAACATTTGGAAATCGCTTGGCGTAAGTAATGTGCGCGAGGATGGGATGGAGGATGTATTTTGGGGTCCCACGGGCGCATCAGGCCCATGCGGGCCGACAACGGAAATATACTGCACAAATGCTGATGGCAAAGATGTGGAGATATGGAACATCGTATTTAACGAGTTTTTATGCAGTGGATCACGTGAACAGCTATTGAAGGGCGATGCCACGCTCACGCCGCTTGAGAAGAAAGGCATTGATACGGGCATGGGGCTAGAACGGCTTGCGATGATCTCGCAAAACAAGAAAAATATCTTTGAGACGGATTTGTTTGTGCCGATTATTGAAGCATTACCTACGGCATATACCGATAAGAAAATAAAAAGAATTATTGCCGATCACTGCCGTGCGGCATCATTTCTTATCAGCGACAGGATTCGTCCTTCAAACAAAGAGGTTGGATATATTCTTCGCAAATTACTTAGACGGGCAATAGTCCATGCAGATGTGAAGCGAATGACTTCTTTTTCTGGATCTGACACCCTCCCCATGGGACGCGAATCAGATTTACAAAAAGTTTTTGATAAGGTTATAACAAGATATGAAAAAACATATCTTGAACTTAAGAGGGGGATTATCCTCAATGTTTTTAAGGAGGAATTAAATAAATTTGGCATTGCTTTCCGTAACGGTCTTCGCGAGATGAAACGATTAGAACAGATTGATGCAAAAATAGCGTTCAAAATGTATGAAAGTTATGGTTTACCTTATGAGAGTATCAAAGATTTTGGAGGAGAGAAGACAGTTGCTCTTACTGCTGAAGCATTTGATGAAGAATTCAAAAAACATCAGGAACTGTCTCGCGCAGGACAGGAAAAGAAATTCGGGGGACATGGACTTTTGCTAGATACCGGAGAACTGAAAGCCGCGGATGAAAATGAGCTTAAAATTGTCACGCGCCTGCATACGGCAACACATCTTTTGCAAGCGGCGCTTCGCAAGGTGCTTGGGAATGAAGTGACCCAACAGGGATCGGACATCACCGCCGCGCGAACACGGTTTGATTTTAGTTTCCCGCGCAAGCTTACTCCCGAAGAAATCCAACAAGTGGAGAATATAGTGAATGAGGCGATAAAAAAGGATTATACGGTGGAGTATAAAGAAATGCCGTTTGACGAGGCAATTAAATCAGGCGCGCTTCATTTTTTTCGTGAAAAATATCCGGGAACCGTGAAAGTATATTCGGTATTTGATCCGAAAACCGGAGAAGTATTTTCCCACGAATTTTGTGGGGGTCCGCATGTGGCGCACACAGGAGAAATCGGGCATGTGAAAATTTTCAAAGAAGAAGCATCTTCCGCGGGTATCCGCCGCATTCGGGCATCGGTGGATTGAGATTTTTGAAATTCTTTTTTATCAAGAATTATATATACGAAGTAAGGCCAAGTGCGTAGGTTCTATACATTAGACCTACTGATTAAAGATTTTTACAACTTTTTGATCTTCAATTTAACCAATGTTTATGCCGTCTCAATATCACACAAACTATAGATTTAATCTTGAATCAGCAGGTCTATTTAAATACCACCCCCCATTGCCTACAAATTACTACGATCGTAGATATTTGTAGGCAATGGGGGGGGTCTTGTTGAGTTGGATGTTTTTTGGGGTTGTGTTTTATATAACCTCCTTTTTATTTATAGAAAATGTTGTATAATTCCTCTATGCTACATTCTCAAGAACAAGAAGTCACCTATATTGGCAAGTGCAATTTTCGCGGAAATGAGCGCGTGTTTGGCATTAAGAAAAATGATCGGCGCCAGCATATGTATGTGATTGGAAAAACAGGAGTGGGCAAAAGCGCGCTTTTGAAAAATATGGCATTGCAGGATATTCGGGCCGGGCGCGGTATCGGCATTGTGGATCCTCACGGCGAGTTTGTGGAGGAAGTGCTTGAACAGATTCCAGCAAGCCGCATAGATGATGTGGTATATTTTAATCCAGTGGATGCGGACTATCCTATTGGTTTTAATATCTTAGAGGTCTCCGATGTGAGGTACAAGCATCTTGTCGTGTCCGATCTTTTAGGAATTTTTACCAAAATTTGGGCAAATGTGTGGTCTGCGCGGATGGAATATATTTTACAGAACTGCATCCTCGCGCTGATTGATACGCCGGGCACCACGTTGTTGGGTATACCGCGCATCTTGGTTGATAAAGGATACCGCGATGCAATAGTGGCAAATGTCACTGATCCAGTGGTGCGTTCTTTTTGGACGCAGGAATACGAGACATGGCGCGATCAGTTCCGCAATGAGGCGATTGTGCCGATTCAGAACAAAGTCGGACAATTTTTGAATACGAGTTTTGTGCGCAATATCGTGGGCCAGCCGACATCCAGTCTGAATATACCCGAGATCATGAACACGGGGAAGATTTTGCTTGTCAATGTGTCAAAAGGAAAAATCGGCGAGGATAATTCCGCATTATTGGGTGCCATGATTATTACCAAAATTCAATTAGCGGCCATGGAGCGCGTGCGAATTGCGGAAGAAGATCGCCTTGATTTTT